>JAVRPX010000146.1:0-8210 GCA_032161985.1 Mycobacterium sp. | reverse complement strand
AGCAGGCGCCGACGTCGCGGGCCTTGTGGAGACGTCGCCGCCGCGGCCGCATCCGGCCGCTAGCAACACCGCCAGCACGAGCACGAGCGCGCGGCGGCCTCGACGGTGAAGCGTTGCGGGCTGCACGAGGTCCGAGCCTATCGGCAGCGCTTGAAACCAGGCCTTCCCTAGGTGGCCTTCATCACATACACTCCGAACTTGACACCCGTCAAGTTTCGAATGCGAGGAGCCTGTATGAGCACGCCGACGATGGATGACGCAGCGAAAGTGCTGGCCGATCCGACGGCCTATGCCGATGACGCACGTCTGCACGCGGCGCTGACGCATCTGCGGGCGAACAACCCGGTGGCGTGGGTGGACAACCCGCCGTACCGGCCGTTCTGGGCGATCACCAAGCACGCCGACATCATGGCCATCGAGCGGGACAACAACCTGTTCCTGTCCGAGCCACGACCGCTTCTGGCCACCGCGGAAGCCGACGACCTCGGCAAGGCGCAACTCGAAGCAGGCACGGGTCTGCGGACCCTGATCCACATGGACGATCCGCACCATCGCAAGGTACGGGCAATCGGTGCGGACTGGTTCCGGCCCAAGGCGATGCGCGACTTGAAGGTGCACGTCGACGAGTTGGCGAAGCGCTACGTCGACCGGATGCGCGACATCGGTCCGGAATGCGATTTCGTCACCGAGATCGCGGTCAACTTCCCGCTCTACGTGATCCTGTCGCTACTCGGCCTGCCCGAGGAGGATTTCTCCCGGATGCACCAGCTCACCCAGGAGATGTTCGGCGGCGACGACGAGGAGTACAACAAGCGAGGCAACTCACCAGAGGAGCAGCTCGCAATTCTGCTCGACTTCTTCACGTACTTCTCCAAGCTGACCGCGTCGCGCCGCGAACACCCGACCGACGATCTGGCCTCGGCGATCGCCAACGGCCGCGTCGACGGCGAACCGTTATCCGATGTCGATACCGCGTCGTACTACGTCATCGTGGTCAGCGCCGGCCACGACACCACCAAGGATGCGATCTCCGGCGGGCTGCTCGCGCTGATCGAAAACCCCGACGAGCTAACGCGATTGCGCGACAACATGGACCTGATGCCGACTGCGGTCGAGGAGATGATCCGGTGGACCACCCCGGTCAAGGAGTTCATGCGCACCGCCGCCGAAGACACCACCGTTCGCGGTGTGCCCATCGCCAAGGGCGAATCCGTCTACCTGGCTTATGTTTCCGGTAACCGGGACGAAGAGGTGTTTGACGAACCATTCCGCTTCGATGTCAGCCGCGACCCCAACAAGCATGTCGCGTTCGGGTATGGGGTACATTTCTGTCTCGGTGCCGCGCTGGCACGGATGGAGATGAACAGCCTCTACTCCGAGCTGATTCCGCGGCTGGAGTCCATCGAATTGGCCGGTGAGCCAGAACTGGCCGCGACTACTTTCGTCGGCGGCCTGAAGCACCTGCCGATTCGCTACTCGCTGAAGTGATCCCCGAGGGGTCCTTCGCAAAACATTTGAGAAACCCGTCGACGGCCGCGACCGCGACCGCCTGGTAGTCGAAGTCTGCCAACGTGCTGATCCTGCCGAACGCCAGCGGGCCGATCAGCAACGCGAAAGCCATTGAGCGGTCCACGGGTTTGAGTTCGGCGGCTGCCTGAGGGCTGTCGAAGATCGCGTCGAACGGCGCCGAATACTGTTCGACGAGGCGTTCGCGCAAGGATCGCACCTCCGGGCTGCCCACGTCGTGGCGGTCGGGCAGCTGCCCGATATCCGGCCCCAGCGACAGCCATGCCATCGCCGTCAACATCGTCGGCACCTCGGCGATCGACTCGGCCCACGCTCCGACGATGGCGATAAGGCGATCGCGCAGCGACCCCTCGTTCGGTGGCATGGGTGCCGGCGGTATGAGGCTCATGAACGACGCGGCCAAAAGGTCGTTGGCGCTTGAGAAGTGGCGATACAGCGTGGCCCGCGCGACGTTGGCGCTCCGGGTGACCGCGTCGATGGTCACCGCGCTGGGGCCACCCGAACGCAGCAGTGCCGTCGCGGCGTCCAGCAATCGCGCCCGCGAGCGAGCCGGCCGCGGATCGCTACTCGTGGCGGTCATGGTTCACACCACCTTTCCCACGGAAATAAGACTATCGGTCTCTGAACGAGACTGTTAGTCTCAAAAGTATCCACCATAGGAAGGCGACGACGAATGGTCGACACCCTCGCTCGTACCGATCAGGATGACGACGCCTCAATTACCAACCTGTCCAAGCGCAGACGCGTCTGGCTGTTGGCGGTCGCCAGCACCGATGTGTTGTTGGTGATCACATCGATGGTCGCGCTGAACGCGGCACTTCCGGACCTCGCTGTGGAGACGTCTGCGACTCAGGGCCAACTCACGTGGATTGTCGACGGCTACACGTTGGTGTTGGCGTGCCTGCTTTTGCCTGCGGGCGCTGTCGGGGACCGCTATGGGCGACGCGGCGCGCTGCTCGTCGGTCTGGCCGTCTTCGGGCTCGCCTCCATTGCGCCGGTGATACTCGACAGCCCCATGCAGATCATCATCGCGCGGGCGGTTGCCGGAGCGGGTGCCGCGTTCATCATGCCCGCGACGTTGTCGCTCTTGACGGCCGCCTTCCCGAAGTCGGAACGCAATAAGGCCGTGGGGATTTGGGCGGGCATGGCGAGTTCGGGCGCCGTGTTCGGATTTCTTGGCACTGGGATCTTGATGCACTTCTTCTCGTGGCAGTCGATCTTCTATGCGTTCACGGTCGCGGCGGTCGGCATGTTCATCTGCACGTGCACGATCGGGTCGTCGCGAGACGAAAGCGCGACACCGATCGATTGGACCGGCGCGGTGCTCATCGGCGCCGCCGTCGCCGTGTTCGTATTCGGCGTCATCCAGGCCCCCGATCGCGGCTGGACCAACCCGGTGGTGTGGGGATGCATGGCCGCAGGCGTCGCACTCGCGGTCGCGTTCGCCATCGTGGAACTACGCCGACCGCATCCCCTCCTCGACATGCGCCTGTTCAGCAGGCCGGACTTCGCGACGGGCGCCGTCGGGATCACCTTTCTCTTCTTCGCCAACTTCGGTTTCTTCTTCGTCGCCATGCAATACATGCAGCTGATCCTGGGCTACAGCCCGCTGGGAACGGCGTTCGCGCTCGTGCCACTGGCCATACCGATCCTGATCCTCGGGGCCACGCTGCATCTGTATCTGCCCAAGGTCGGACTGAGAACGGCAGTGACGGTCGGACTGCTTCTCATCGCGATCGGCATGTTCTGCATGCGGGTGTTCGACGCAAACTCGTCCTATCTCGAGTTCGTCTGGCCCATCCTGATCGTCAGCGCAGGCATCGGGTTGTGCGTTGCGCCGACAACGTCGGCGATCATGGGCGCGGTCCCCGACGAGAAGCAGGGGGTCGCCTCGGCCGTCAACGACACGACGCGCGAGGTCGGCGCCGCGATTGGCATCGCCGTCGCCGGGTCTGTGGTTGCCGCCCAGTACAGCAATGTGCTCAGTCCCGCCCTCGCCGGCTTCCCCGAGCAGGTTCGAGGTCCGGCTCTGGAATCCCTGGCCAAGGCGCTTGCGGTCGCCGCGCAGATGGGGCCTCAGGGCAGGCAGGTTGCGCAGCTCGCGGAGAATGCCTTCCTGCAGTCGATGCATTTGTCCCTGCTGATCTTGGCCGTGATCATCGCTGTCGCTGCAGTTTTCGTCGGCTTCTGGGCGCCAGGCCGCAACGGCCAGCAGCTCCGTTTCGTGCAGCGACTGAGATCGCGGTCGTCGGCTTCAGGTGATGAACTCGGCAGCCCGACGGCCGATCATGACGATGGTGGCGTGCGGGCCTCGGCTGGTGATGGTGGGAAGCACCGAGCCGTCGACAACCCATAGCCCGTCGACGCCGCGGACACGGCACTGCGGGTCCACCACCGCAGCCTCATCGTCGGCGTTGCCCATCGGCGCAGTGCTGGACATGTGCTGCGACGTTGACCACGACACCGTCGCCGTTTCGGCTCTCGCACCGGCCAGTTCACGTGCGAGCTCCGCCCCGGCGCGCAGGGCGGTGACGTCCGCCTCCTCGCTGTCGTAGCGGTGGTCGATGGCTGGGTGCATGTCGGGGTCGGCCGACGCCAGCTGGATCCTGCCCCGGGACCTCGGCTGCATCAAAGCAACTCCGATATGCGGGTGATCCCCTGGGTCGTCGCGGCGTCCGCGGACCATCGCACCGAACCCTGCTGTATAGGGCCGGATTTCGAGACCATCGGAGGTGGTCAGCACCGCTTCCAGCGGCGGCAGGCCATGCGACTCAGACCAGTCCACCGGCAACACCCACTCGGGGTGGTCGGACGTCGCCGTGCCGACCGGCAGGTCGGCCACCACCGGGATGCCGACCGCCCGCAGCACCTCCTGCGGGCCGACGCCGGACAGCATCAGCAGGTGTGCCGATCCGATTGCACCGGCGCACAAAATGATTCGATCGGCCGTCAGATCTAAGGCACCGTCGGGACCGACACAGTCCACGCCCACCGCCCGGCCTTTGATCATCCGGATGCGTGCCACCCGGGTGTTGGTGAGCAGCGTCAGATTGGTGCGATCCATCGCCGGCTGCAAGTAGGCCCCACCCGGGCCCACCCGAGTGCCTCCGTTGATGTTCAGCGGGACCGCGCCGACACCGGGCCGCAATGGGGCTTCCCGCGTCGACCCGTTGAGATCCTCGATCCACTCAAAACCTGCGTCTGCAGTCGCATCGACGAATAACGCTGTGCAGCCGTCAAATTCAGAAACACGCTGAACCACGATGGGCCCGTCTGAGCCGTGCAACGGCCCGACGAAATCGAGGTCTCTTTCGATCGCCAGGAAGTGCGGCAGTACATCTGACCACGACCAGCCCGGCACTTCCCAGCCGTCGAAATCCGACGGCAGACCACGGCAGAAGTAGCCACCGTTGATTGCCCCGGATCCGCCGACTACCGCACCGCGCATGATCTGCGCGCGGCGTTCGGGGTGATCGGTGAGTGTCGTCGGATATCGTCGCACCACCGAACTGGCAGCACCGATCGGTAGGCGAAGGCCGTCGCTGATCTGGGTGAGTACTCGTGGGTCGGACGGGCCGGGACCGGCCTCCACGACGGTGACCCGATGCGTTGAGTCGACCGAAAGCCGTTCAGCTAGAACAGATCCGGCACTACCGGCACCGACGATCAGCACATCGCTGTGCAAGGCCGCTTCAGGTCCGGATCTGGGGTTTGAGGGCGCCGACGTGCCGTTCGCGCACCACGCCAGTCCACAGCCCGGCGCCGTAGGCAATGTCGTCGAGCCGTTTCAGCAGCACGTAGGTGAGCACGCCAACACGCTTGGTGTCATCGTCGGCGTTACCGTTGCGGGTGATCCAATCCACCACCCCGTCGACCACGGCCGCCACCAGCACCACCTGGCGGCAGCGCCGGGACAACAGCGCCGCGATCAGGGCGACGGGCCAGTAGTGCCTGCAGATCGCGGACGCCAGCTGCAGGGCGGCGGACCACAGGCCGTGCGCGGCGACCACCGCCACTTCCTTGGGTTCGGTCTCGGCGGTGCTCAGTGAATTCGCGATGCGACGGCCGGTGATCGCCGCGACGATCATCGACGCCAGGTAACCGATGCCCGAGCCCATGGCGAGCAGGATCCACACCACCAGCGTCCATCCGGAAATCACCAGCGGCGCGGTCTTGCCGGGATGCCGAACTGACAGTGGAGCCGCTGCTTCGCCGTAGAACGCCTTGCGCGCCAACCACTCTCGCAATTGTGTGCGGTGGTCATGAGCGACCAGCGCAATAGGCTCGTACCGCAGCCGGGCGCCCGCTTCGATGAATCGCCAGCACAGGTCGACGTCCTCGCCCGATTTGAGCGTCTCGTCGAACCCGCCCAGTTCCTTCAGGATGGAGCGGCGGCAGATGATGGCCGCGCTGGGGACGTAGGACACCGTGCCGTATGGCACCACGGGCGCTTCACGCAGACCCAGGTCCAGTGACGAGCGCACCGCCTCGTAGCGGGCCACCAGGTTGTCGGCTTGCCGCAGTCCCACGATCCGGGGCGCGACGAGCGCGACGGCAGGGTCACAGAAATGGCCGAGCAGCGCCTCCAGCCACCCCCGTCGTGGCACCACATCGGAGTCGAGGAACGCCACGAAGTCGGTGTTGCACGCGGCCAGGCCGGTGTTGCGCGCCGCCGCGGGTCCTTTGCTGCGGGTGTGCCGCAGCACCTGAATGTCGCAATGCATGTCGTCGAAGTCGCTCTGCTGCACGGGCACGGCCGACCCGTCATCGACCACCACCACGCGCATGCGGCGCAGCGTGCCCACCAGGCGCAGTAAGCCAGAAACGTTGTCGCGCACCGGGATAACGACCGTGACGTCGCGGTGCGAGGGGCCGGTGGCCGGCCTCGGGTGGGCGACAGTGGCGTCGAGCAATGTGCGTGCGAGCTGCGCGCTGACCGCGTCGTGCACCTCGAGCCTGCCGCCGTTGAGCAGCGTTTGCGCGGCAGGCGCGAGCCGCAGCAGCCGAGTGGGTGAACCGCCGAGCAGGGCGGAGCCCTCACCGAGCACCTTCACCCGGCGATCCACCTGGACGGCGAACCCGTCGGGCAGGCGCGGTCCGGTCATGTCAGCATCCCGTCGCGGTCCGGCGCCCACCTGGCGATACGCCGCAAACATCCGTCAACCATCTCGGTGAGGATCCGTTCACCGTCCTCGGCTGTCGCGGTCGTCGGGTCTCCGAGAACACCGAGTTCGCTCACGGCGGCGACGCCACCCTGACGCATCTGCGGCATCAACTGCGCCAGTGGCGCCCTATTGCCGGGGAGGCGCTCATCGATCCACACGTCGGTCGGTGAAATCTGTAGCAATACAGACGTTTCGGTGTGGCCGGCATGTGCATCGGAGTTCGCGGCAGTGCACGAGCACCAGCCGACGTTGCGCCCCTCGTACCGAAGCAAAGCCATCGCGGCCGCCAACGCCTCGGCGTTTCCGCCGTGTCCGTTGATGAAGACGAGGCGCGATGCCCATTGCGATGCGGACCGGCCGAACTCCACCAGCAAAAGCCGCAGCGCCGAGGTCCCGATCGAGATGGTGCCCGGGAAGCCTTCGTGCTCGCCACTCGCGCCGTAACCGATCGCGGGAGCGAGGGTCCAGTTGGATTCATTCCGCCCGGCGAGCCGCTCAGCAACCGAGCGAGCGACGGCCGTCGCGATGCGGGTGTCGGTGTCCAGCGGCAGGTGAGGTCCATGCTGCTCGACCGAGCCTACTGGGATTATCAACGCTGGCGACGTGCTTTGCAGCTGTCTCGACGTTGAGTCCGCGAGGTCGCTGGGGAAAGCCACCCGCCGATGGTAGGCCGAATTCACCTGGCGTGCGCCAATTGTTGGCGCATGCGCAGCAATTGATTTCCGAGAATTTCCCCCAACCGGCCGCCGATTAATCACGCCAGCCCCCTACGCCACGCCTGTACCAGGATCTTCGGTGCCGACGGAGTTGCTGGTCAGTCGTCGGCGCCGCTGGGCACGCCGAGCGCACGGGTGAAGCCCGGCGGGACGAGGATGTCACCGGCAACAAGATCGTGGACCGAGGCGCGACCCAGACCCATCAACGCCGAGTCGATGCCTCCGCGCAACACATCGAGCACGTTCTCAACCCCAGCTTGACCGTTAGCCGCGAGGCCCCAGAGGTAGGCACGACCGATCATCACCGCGCGCGCGCCGAGCGCCAGCGCCTTGATCACGTCGCTGCCCCGCCGAATGCCACCGTCCAGAAGCACCTCGACCTCATCGCCGACAGCATCGGCGATCGCAGGGAGCGCCCTAACTGACGCGGGCGTGCCGTCCAGGTTGTTGCCGCCGTGATTGGACACCGAAATGGCCGAAACACCCGCGTCTACAGCACGTTTGGCGTCATCGACGCGCATCACGCCCTTGAGCATGAATGGCCCGCCCCACAGTTCGCTCAGCCAGGCGATGTCCTCCCACGTCGGGGGCGGCGTGCCCATCCACTCGCCGTAGGCGGCAAAGAATGGCGGCCCTGGCTCGCCGCGCGCCGCCTGGTTGGGCACCCGCAGGTTTGGCGGGCGCATGGTCTTGGCCCACTGATAGAGCCACCGCGGCCGCGTCAACCCGTGGGGCATCATCCGCACCGTCGTCCGCAGGTTCATCTCTTCGGGGATCTTCGGGCTGCCCCAGTCGCGGCCGT
>JAVRPX010000145.1:0-5154 GCA_032161985.1 Mycobacterium sp. | reverse complement strand
CCGTAGCCGACCAGCCCGACCGTGCAGCCACCGATGTCGCGCACCGTCTCGCCGAGGGTTGGATCGGACGGCCAGCCCCTGCCCTCGCGCGTCGCCCTGTCCAACGCGGGCAGCCGCCGCAGCGTGGCCAGCATCAGCAGCACGGTGCCCTCAGCGACCGATGGCGCGTTCGCGCCTGGCATGTTCGCCACCGCGATGCCAAGCCGCGTTGCGGCCTCGACGTCGACGGTGTTCACCCCGGCACCCATCTTGTGCACGAGTTTGAGCCGTCGGGCCCGCTCGAGGTCGTGACCCGAGATGGGCCGCAGCACGTGCCAGATCACCTCAGCCTCGGGCAGTTCGCGGTAGAAGGTGTCGTCGTCATCCTCGCCGCAGTAGCGGATATCGAGCCAATCCGTCTCTGGTGCAAGGAATTCGGTGACCTTCACACCTGGAACGAAATGTGCGAGGACTCTCAGCGCCACCGTTTCGCGATCCACTTTGCGATGGTATCGGCCTTCTCGCTGCGGGCGCCTGGGGTGGTGAAGTAGTGGTCGGTGTCGATCGAGCGCTGTGATTTGTCGGAGCTGGCCAGCGCGTCGTAGATGCGCTGCGCGTCGCTGGGGTACACGCCGGTGTCCTGTTCGGCATTGATCACAAGGGCGGGGCATTCGATGCGGGCCAGGTGTGGTTCGGCGCGGGTTTGGGCGTGCCGAAGGCTCCACATTCCCAGCCAGTTGCGCAGCGTGCAGGCGGCGGCGATGCCGTGCGCAGAGCGGTTGGCCCTGATGGGCGGGCCGGCGTAGCACATGTTGGCCGGACGCTTGGACGGTTCGATGGCCGGATCGACCATCCGCGGGTCCGCCCAGGTGCGCAGCACCGTGAACGGACGATCGGAGAAGCCAGCAGCATGGACGCGCTTGAGCTCGGTCTCGGCCCAGTCGGTGATGGCGTTATTGCGGGCGATCTGTGCCGCGCGGTAGCGCTCGATGAACTCGGCGGAGTATGGCGGCCCATTGCGCTCGTCGAACAGGTCGAGATCGGGATCGCTTGCGATGGCGTCGGTTTCGTCGAGGACAGACGCATCCATCCACGCCGTGAGCACGTCCGGCCTGCCGGGGTGCGCGGCGCTGGCGATGTAGCCGTCGGCGGGCAGCAGGTCGGCCAGCCCGGCTGCAGGCCGCATGCCCTCAAGCGGCGTCACATGAGGATCGACGGCCTGTGCCTGATAGGCTGCCATCAGCGAACCGCCGCCGGAATTACCCAGCAGCACAATGGTTTCCACACCCTGCGTCTCGCGCAGCCAGCGTACTCCAACACCGATGTCGACCAGGGCGTGATCGAGCAGAAAGCTACTCTCGTATCCACGATACCTGGTGTTCCAGCCCAAGAAGCCAATACCGCGGGTGGCCATGTAGTCGGCGAGGTAGTGCTCGGCGAAGTCGATCTGATAGTGCGTGGCGATCATCGCGACCTTTGGCTTGCGCCCCACACCACGGTGGTAGAGCCCCTGGCACGGATGCCCGCCTGCCCCGGCCCGCCGTGCTGTCGGCGAATCCATCCCGACGAACTCGCGTGTAACGCCCGGTGTTCCGGTTGCCGGCGGTGTCTTGGTCATGTCAGCGCGGCCTCCTTGTGGTAGATCGTGCGATAGAAGAAGTTGGCCAGCGTGGTGATGCACGCGTCGTCGTCGACGGTGTCAGCCGCGGCGTCGCCGGACAGCTGCGTGTAGCAGAACTGGTTGAGCATCGACACCATCGCCACCGCCACCAGATGTGGATCGTCATCTGGGGCGCAGAAGCCCTGCCGCTGAGCCTGTTTCACCATCTGCGTGATCAATCCGATTGGCAACGAACAGATATCGGCCCAGTATTCCGCGAAGTCGTCGCTGATCATGGCCAACTGCGAGACGCTGATGATCTCGGCCAGCCGGTTGCGATAGGTGTTCCAATGGGCGGCGGCGGCCTGGTAGGAGCGCTCCCAGTTGGTCAGGCCGGGTTCGGAGGCCGCACGCGAACGTTCGCGTGCCTCGTCGCGGAATCGCACGGCCCACTCGCGGACCATCGCTTCCTTGGAGTCGTAGTAGTTGTAGAACGACGCGGTGGACTTGCCTGCTTCGGCGGCGATGTCCGAAATCGTCGTCGCCAGAATGCCCTTGCGGGCGATCACCGCCCTGGCCGCCGCGTCGATCGCAGCCTGCGTCTGCCTGCCGCGCAGAGTCGGCAATTGCTCGCGGGGGCTGACGGTCACTGGAGGCGATCCTCCCTATCGGCCATTGATCGAAACTGAATCTGATGTTAGATTCAGATCGCGTTCTTGGCCAGAGGTTTCGTGGAGGCGCGACGTGATCAAGCCAGACAATCCCAATTCCGAATTCGAGCTCGGCGGCATCAACCACGTGGCGTTGGTCTGCTCCGACATGGAGCGCACCGTCGACTTCTACAGCAATGTCCTTGGCATGCCGCTGATCAAGTCGCTGGATCTGCCGGGTGGCATGGGGCAGCACTTCTTCTTTGACGCTGGAAACGGCGACTGCGTTGGGTTCTTCTGGTTCGCCGACGCTCCCGACCGGGTGCCCGGCCTTTCGTCACCGGAGGCGATCCCAGGGATCGGTGACATCGTGAGCGCCGTCAGCACCATGAACCACCTTGCCTTCCACGTGCCCGCGGAGAAGTTCGACGAGTACCGGCGGCGGCTCAAGGACAAGGGAGTGCGCGTCGGACCGGTGCTCAACCACGACGAGAGCGAGGCGCAGGTGTCGCCGACGCTGCATCCAGGCGTGTACGTGCGGTCGTTTTACTTTCACGATCCGGATGGCATCACTCTCGAGTTCGCCTGCTGGACCAAGGAATTCACCGAGAGCGACACCAATACGGCACCGAAGACCGCGGCGGACCGTCGACCCCGGGTGCTGCTGACCTAACTCTTGGACAGTTTGGGATCGGCAAGGTTGTCGATGATCGATGCCAACTGTTCGACAAGTTCATCGGGCCCGAGCTTGGTGTCGCCAGCCAGCCAAGCGGTGATGGTTTGACTCACCCCGCCAACCACGAAATGTGAACTGGCCTTGGTGCGGTCATTGACATGCGCGCCCAAGGTGCCCGCATGTTGGAAGAGCAGCATCGCCATCAGCGCGCCGGATTCCGCGCGCTTGCGTACGACGACGGGGTTGGACAGCTGCGAGCTGAACAGCAGGCGGCCCACCCGGGTGTCGGCGGCGATGGTCCGCACGATGTTGGCCATGCCTGCCCGGCTCTGGTCCTTGAGTGGAGCCGCCGTGACAGCTGCCTGTGTCGTCGCCGCGATGTCGGCGATCACCCAGTCGAACACCGCGCCGACGAAGTCGTCCTTGTCGGTGAAGCTCTCGTAGAAGTACCGCAGCGAGACCCCGGCCTGACGGCAGATGCCGCGCACCGTCAATTCCGACAGATCGGAGTCCGAACCGAGGATGTCGAGGCCGGCCTCCAGGAAGCGGCGGCGGCGTTCGGCGACGCGGTCGGCCGCTTCGACGCCGCGGTAGGGCCGGACCTGTGCCATACACGCCATCTTGACACCCATCGGCATGCTGGGGGAGGATCAGGAAACATTAGTTCTCACATTTGCCGACAGGGGTGACCAATGACGGTCAGTCAGCCGATCGACCACGTCGAGCGTGCGGTCTGTGAGCCGGCGGTGGGCGTGCCGCGGAAGCGGTCGAAGCGTGCCGCCGATTTCGAGGACAGCCTTATGGGCGTGACGCTGTTGGCGGGCGCGGCGAACGTGATCATGCAGCTGGGCCGCCCCGGCGTCGGTTACGGCGTATTCGAGAGCCGTGTCGAGAGCGGCAGGGTCGACCGGCATCCGATAAAGCGCGCCCGCACCACATTCACCTACCTCGCGGTGGCTACCAAGGGCAGCGATGAGCAGAAGGCGGCGTTCCGCCGGGCGGTCAATGGCGCGCACGCGCAGGTGTATTCGACCGAGGAAAGCCCGGTCAAATACAACGCGTTCGACAAGGACTTGCAGCTGTGGGTAGCGGCGTGCCTCTACAAGGGCGGTGTCGACGTCTACCGGATGTTCATCGGCGAGATGGACGATGAGACCGCCGAGCGTCACTACCGCGAGGGGATGGCGCTCGGTACTACTTTGCAGGTGCCGGAGCACATGTGGCCGACGGACCGCGCCGCCTTCGACCGGTACTGGCAGGAATCGTTGGACAAGGTGCACATCGACGACGCGGTGCGCGACTATCTGTGGCCGATCGCAGCAGCCCGGGTGCGCGGGCTGAAGCTACCGGGTCTGCTGCAGCGCCGGCTCGACGACGTCAATCTGCTCATCACGACCGGCTTTCTGCCCCAAAGGTTTCGCGACGAGATGCGATTGCCGTGGGATGCTCGGCGGCAGCGGAAGTTCGACCGCTTGATTGGCGCGATTCGGTTCGTCAACCACCGCTTGCCGCGCTTCATTCGGGAGTTCCCGTTCAACCTTGTGCTGAAGGACCTCGACTGGCGAGTCCGGACGGGCCGCCCGCTCGTCTAGTCTGGCTGGGTCGTCAGAGTCCGCGCGTATAACCGGGTACATGCGTACCGAAAATGACACCTGGGACATCAAGACAAGTGTGGGTTCGACTGCGCTGTTCGTGGCCGCGGCGCGGGCCTTGGAGGCCCAGAAACCCAACCCCGTGGCGATCGATCCCTATGCCGAGGTGTTCTGCCGGGCGGCGGGCCGCGAGTGGGCCGACGTGCTCGACGGCGGCGCTCCAGACCACCCGCTGAAGACGGAGTTCGGTGAGCATTTCGTGAATTTCCAGGGGGCTCGGACCCGATACTTCGACAGCTATTTCCAGGCCGCGGCCGCAGCCGGGGTGCGCCAGATCGTGCTGCTTGCCGCCGGGCTCGACTCCCGTGGGTACCGGCTTCCCTGGCCGGACGCGACGGTGGTGTTCGAGCTGGACCAGCCTCAGGTGCTGGAGTTCAAGCGGGCGGTGCTCGCTCGCCACGGTGACGCGCCGACGGCCGAGCGCCGTGAGGTCGCCGTCGACCTGCGTAACGACTGGCCACAGGCATTGCGCGACAACGGGTTCGACACGTCCAAGCCGTCGGCCTGGATCGCCGAGGGATTGCTCATCTACCTGCCCGCTGCCGCCCAGCGGCAGTTGTTCGCCGGCATCGACTCACTGGCCGCGCCGGGCAGCCA
>JAVRPX010000144.1:0-2683 GCA_032161985.1 Mycobacterium sp. | reverse complement strand
CATTCTGCGCCGAGCGCGTAGCCAGTTCTTTGCGCCACTGAGGCGTCGCCCTGATTTGGTCGGGCTTCGTCCGATCGATAAGGGCCTCCATCACGGAGCCGATGTCGCCGACCAACGGCGCGGCGATTGGTTGATTGCTGTCCAACTCGGCCGGCTCTATGTCGACCTGGATGAAGCGTGCGTCGGGATTCCACTGCGGCGCCTCGCCGTGCCCCAGTAGCCAGTTCAGCCGGGCGCCGACGAGCATCACGACATCGGCCCCGCGCAATGCGAGTGAGCGGGCTTTGGCCGCCGACTGCGGATGGTTGTCGGGCAGCAGGCCCTTGGCCATCGACATGGGTAGGAACGGCAGCCCGGTGGCCTCGATGAACGCCCGGATCTCCTTGTCCGCCTGCGCATAAGCGGCACCCTTGCCCAGTACCACCAACGGCCGTTGCGCGTTGGCGAGCAAGTCGATCGCGCGGTCTACCGCTACGGGAGCGGGCAGCTGTCGGGGGGCCGCGTCGACGACCCGGCGTAGCGATGCAGCCGCCGTTGCGGCATCGATGACTTCTCCGAGCACCGCGGCTGGGATGTCGAGATAGACGCCGCCGGGACGACCCGACACCGCCGTCCGGATCGCTCGCGCGACGCCGCGGCCGACGTCTTCGACCCGGTTCACCCGATAGGTGGCCTTGGCGAACGGTTTCGCGGCCGACAGTTGATCGAGCTCCTCGTAATCGCCGCGGCTGAGATCGACGAGGTGGCGCTCGCTCGACCCCGAGATCTGAACCATCGGAAAGCAGTTCGTCGTGGCGTTGGCGAGCGCGACGAGCCCGTTGAGAAATCCCGGAGCGGATACCGTGAGGCAGATGCCCGGTCGCTTCGTCAAGAACCCCGCTGCCGCCGCCGCGTGACCCGCATCGCTCTCATGCCGAAACCCGATGTAGCGGACGCCCGACGCCTGCGCGACGCGCGCCACGTCGGTGATCGGGATGCCGACCACGCCGTAGATGGTCCGGACACCGTTGAGCTTGAGGGCGTCGACGATCACGTGGTATCCGTCGGTGAGCTCGGCAGCCGTGTCGGCTGTCGCTGTAGTTTCCGTGCTCATGAGCGGAGGCCCTGCCCGCGACCTTGCAGAACCCATCCCGTCAGGACCACCAGAACAGCGATTATCGGGGTGAAGGTCCGGGATTTGCGTGCCATGACAGCAGCTTGTCGTCTCGGCGCGGAAATGTCGTCACGGCTGTCCCACATCCGCGGCCCCTGTCAGCCGGAGCACCCCGTACCTGCCAGCGTGGGCAGCGAACGCTGGCTGACCGGAACGCAACTCTGCGCTCCTTCCGAAACACCCATTCCTGCAATGCAACTCACGAGTCCGCACAGTGCTCCTTTTCGGCGGCTGTTGCCCGGATGAAGCGCCTGGGCCAGGAGAACACCCTTAGATTTCACGCTGGCAGGCAGACGAGGTTCTGGCTGGCGGGCGGACCAGAAGTCGCGTCAGCGGTGATGGCATGGGTTTGGAGCAACGGAACTCTGAAAGTACCCAGCGAGGCCAACCGGCAAGCGAGAGGAACCGATGACGGTCGACAACCATTCTCCCGCACGACTGGAGCCTGCCGCGGCGAAGGTGCCCGAGATAACCGCGTCTTTCTGGGTTCTCAAGCTGCTGACGACCGCGATGGGTGAAGCGGCATCGGACTATCTGCTCAGCACGATGAGCTTCATCGGCCTCGGTATTGGCCTAGCAGGTTTCGCACTCGCCCTGTGGGTTCAGTTTCGGACACGGCGGTACAGCGCCTTCGCCTACTGGGCGGCGGTGATGATGATCGCCGTGTTCGGCACCATGGCCGCCGACACCCTCCACCACCAGCTCGGGGTTTCGTTTGGGGTCTCCACCCTGGTCTGCGCCCTTGGGGTCGCGGCGACCTTCTGGGCGTGGTACCGCGTTGAGCACACACTGTCCATACACAGCATCACCACACGACGCCGCGAGGTGTTCTATTGGCTGACAGTGTCGTTCACGTTTGCCCTCGGAACCGCCGTTGGCGACCTCACAGCAAGCTCAATGCACTTCGGATTCGTCGGATCGATAGTGCTGTTCGCCGTCGTCATGGCCGTTCCGGCCTTAGGGGCGTGGCGTTTTCGCCTCAACAGTGTCATCGCATTCTGGTGGGCATATATCGCCACCCGGCCGCTCGGTGCCTCCGTTGCGGATTGGTTGAGTAAGCCGACCAAGTCCGGCGGCCTCGCCTACGGCGACGGTCCTGTCGCCGCCATCCTGCTGGCGTTCGCCCTCATGCTGGTCACCTCTGCAGCCCTCAGGCGGCCCCGCAGAGTGGCTCGTACATTCGAACCATGACCGTGCCATTTTCCTGGGAGCTGCCGTACGCCTGGCCGAGGACACCCGTTCTCGCGCGGAATGTCGTCTGCACATCGCAACCGCTCGCCGCGCAAGCAGGGCTGAAGATGCTCGCCGAAGGCGGTAGCGCGGTCGATGCGGCCCTAGCCGCCGCGATCACGCTGACTCTGGTGGAGCCAGTGTCGAACGGCATCGGGTCGGACGCCTTTGCAATCGTCTGGGACGGAAGGCTATTGCACGGGTTGAATGCCTCAGGACGTTCGCCAGCGGCGTGGACGCCGGAATACTTCCAGGGCCGCGGTGTACCTGCGTGTGGCTGGAACTCGGTGACGGTGCCGG
>JAVRPX010000143.1:0-3563 GCA_032161985.1 Mycobacterium sp. | reverse complement strand
GCGTCAAGAGCGACAGTCACCCGGCGGTGATCGACCAGGCCTTCGCCAACGGTGACGTCGACGTGGCGATCGTCGCATTCGGCCTACTGGGCGACGCCGAGGAGCTGTGGCAGAACCAGCGCAAGGCAGTGCAGATCGCCGAGATCAACTACACCGCAGCGGTTTCGGTCGGCGTTCTGCTCGGCGAGCGGATGCGCGCACAGGGCTTCGGCCGCATCATCGCGATGAGCTCGGCCGCCGGTGAGCGGGTGCGACGGTCCAACTTCGTCTACGGGTCGACCAAGGCCGGCCTCGACGGTTTCTACCTCGGCCTTGGAGAAGCGGTGCGCGAGTACGGGGTTCGGGTGCTCGTGATCAGGCCCGGCCAGGTGCGAACCTCGACGACGATCGCGCACTGGAAAGCGACGGGCGCCAAGGAAGCGCCGTTCACCGTCGACAAGGAGTACGTCGCCGACCTGGCGGTCACGGCATCGGCCAAGGGCAAGGAACTGGTATGGGCGCCGGGGGCGTTCAGGTACGTGATGATGGTGTTGCGACACGTTCCGCGGCCCATCTTCCGCAAGCTCCCCATCTAGCGATGCGAAGCGCGCTGGCCGTGATCGGCCAGATGGCAGTGGCAGTCGTCGCGGCGGTGGTCGTTGCGGTGATCTCCCTTGCCGCAATATCGCGAGTGCAATGGCCGGCGTACAACTCATCGAATCAGCTGCACGCGCTGACCACCGTCGGCCAATTCGGTTGTCTGGCAGGGCTATTAGCCAGTGGGTTGATTTGGCGTCGCGGACACCGCTTGCTGTCGCGGGCTCTCGCGCTTCTCTTCCTATCGGCGTTTTCCGTTGTCACGCTGGCGATGCCGCTCGGCGCCACCAAGCTCTACCTGTTCGGCATTTCGGTCGACCAGCAGTTCCGCACGGAGTACCTGACCCGGCTCACCGATACCGCAGGCCCGCACGACATGACCTACTACGGTCTGCCGCCGTTCTACCCGCCGGGCTGGTTTTGGCTCGGCGGGCGCCTCGCGGCGCTGACGGGCACGCCGGCCTGGGAGATCTTCAAGCCGTGGGCGATCATCTCCATCACGATTGCCATCGTGCTGGCTTTCGTCTTGTGGGCCAGCATGATTCGCTTCGAGTACGCGCTGATCGTGTCCACCGCCACCGCAGCCGCCACGCTTGCATACTCATCCACCGAGCCGTACGCCGCGATCATCGCCGTGCTGCTGCCGCCGGTGTTCGTGCTCGCGTGGTCGGGTCTGCGCGGTGCGACACGAAGCGGCGGGCGCGCCGCCGTCATCGGCGTCGGATTCTTTCTCGGAATCACCGCGCTGTTCTACACGCTGTTGTTCGGCTACGCGGCGTTCACGCTGACACTGATGGCGTTGGTGCTTGCCGCGGCGCGCCGTCGCCTCGAACCACTGCTGCGGCTCGCGCTGATCCTCGTGATCGCAGGTGCGATCTCGCTGCTCGGCTGGGGGCCCTACCTGATGGCCGCCGCTAAGGGCCATCCCGCCAATTCCGGTACCGCACAGCACTACCTGCCCGCCGCGGGAGCCCAGCTCGAGTTCCCGATGCTGCACTTCACGCTGCTCGGCGCGCTCTGCATGGTCGGCACGGTGTGGCTGGTGGTCTATGCCCGCAACTCGACGCGTGCGGGGGCACTGGCCATCGCGGTGCTGGCCGTCTACGCCTGGTCGCTGCTGTCGATGCTGAGGACACTGGCAGGCACCACGCTGTTGTCGTTCCGGCTGCAGCCAACGCTGACGATCCTGCTGACCGCGGCGGGTGCCTTCGGGTTCATCGAAGTCACCCGTGCGCTGGCCGCCCGCGTCAAGCCCGAGAATTCCCGCCGCGTCGTCGCGGCGGCCGCCACGCTGGGCGCGATCGGCGCGCTGACCTTCAGCCAGGACATCCCCGACGTGCTGCGCTCCGACATCGTCGTCGCATACACCGACACCGACGGCAACGGCGAACGCGCCGACCGCCGACCGCCCGGCGCCGAGCAGTACTACCGCGAGATCGACGACAAGATCCTCCGAACCACCGGCCTGCCGCGCGACGAGACCGTCGTGCTCACCGCCGACTACAGCTTCCTGTCCTACTACCCGTACTACGGCTTCCAGGGCCTGACGTCCCACTACGCCAACCCGCTCGCCCAGTTCGACAAGCGCGCAGATGCGATCAAAGACTGGGCCACGCTGACCCGCGCTGAGGAGTTCATCGCCGCGCTGGACAAACTGCCGTGGAAGCCGCCGACGGTTTTCTTGATGCGCCGCGGCGCAGGCGACACCTACACTCTGCGGCTGGCGTCGGATGTGTACCCCAACCAGCCCAACGTCCGCCGCTACCACGTTGAGCTGGACAACGCGTTGTTCGACGACCCGCGCTTCGACGTGTCCACCGTCGGGCCGTTTGTGCTGGCGATCCGGAAGCCGAGCAGCTGATGGCCACCGACGCGCCGCCTCAAGCAGGCCAATTACCATCAAAACCCGTGACCGCTGCGGGCAACCATCGCACCGCGCGCATCATCGCCATCGTCGCAGGACTGCTCGGGGCGGCGCTGGCGATTGCCACGCCCTTGCTGCCCGTCACCCAAACCACCGCGCAGCTCAACTGGCCGCAGAACGGCGTGCTGCAGAGCGTCAACGCACCGCTCATCGGATACGTCGCCACCGACCTCAACATCACCGTGCCGTGCAGCGCGGCCGCGGGACTGGCCGGTCCGGGGAACACCGGCAAGACCGTGCTGCTCTCGACCGTGCCGAAGCAGGCGCCGAAGGCCGTCGACCGCGGGCTGCTCATCGAACGGGTCAACAACGATCTGCTCGTCATCGTCCGCAACACCCCGGTGGTCAGTGCCCCGCTCAGCCAGGTGCTTAGCCCGGCCTGCCAGCGACTGACATTCACCGCGCACGCCGACAAGGTCACCGGCGAATTCGTCGGCCTTGTGAAGGGTCGCGATTCCGACGACCCCGGGAAACCGCTGCGCGGCGAACGCAGTGGCTATGACTTCCGGCCGCAGATTGTCGGGGTCTTCACCGACCTGGCCGGCCCCGCCCCGCCGGGCCTGCAATTCTCGGCGACGATCGATTCCCGGTACAGCAGCTCGCCGACGCTGCTGAAGATGCTCGCGATGATCGGTGGCGTAGCCCTTACCGTGATCGCGCTCGGCGCCCTGCATGTTCTGGACACCGCCGACGGCCGGGGCATGAAACGTTTCTTGCCTGCCAGGTGGTGGTCGATCACCCCGCTCGACGGATTAGTCACCGCGGTACTGGTGTGGTGGCACTTCGTCGGCGCCAACACATCCGACGACGGCTACATCCTGACCATGGCCAGGGTGTCCGAGCACGCAGGCTATATGGCCAACTACTACCGATGGTTCGGCACACCGGAGGCGCCGTTCGGTTGGTACTACGATTTGTTGGCGCTGTGGGCGCACGTCAGCACCAACAGCGCCTGGGTGCGGCTGCCGACGCTGGTGATGGCGCTGGCCTGTTGGTGGCTGATCAGCCGCGAGGTCATCCCGCGGCTGGGCCACTCGGTGAAAACCAGCCGCGCCGCCGCGTG
>JAVRPX010000142.1:0-10159 GCA_032161985.1 Mycobacterium sp. | reverse complement strand
ATGCCTAGAGAGGAGTACCGATGAAGGGCCCGAAGGATCCCGTCGACCACGCGAGGACAACGCGGCCGCATGCCGGCGAGTCGATGAAAGACAACAAAATCATGCCGGGGCTTGTCGTAATCGGCGTCACCCTGGTGCTGTTCGTGTCGTGCCTTGCGGCGTTCGCCACCAGCCACCATGACGTCGGTTTGATGCTGGCATCACTTGCCGGCGCCGGGTTTATCATCGGCGCGGGGTGGCTGCTCGTCGAGCACCTGCGGGTACGTCGCATCGAAGAGCGTTGGTACGCAGAGCATCCCGACGCACAGCGACAAAAGCCCAGCAGCTAGGAGACACAAGAAACGGGCCCAGCCTATCGGCTGGGCCCGTTTCGTTTGGGGCTTAACTACTACCGCTGCTCGGCCTCTTGGCGCTTCTCAGCTGCCTTGGCGCCACCGCGGGCTGCGTCGGCCTCGGCTTCCTTCTTCGCGACATCCCGCTGGGCGTCGGCTTTATCCTGCTGCGCCTTGCCCTCGCGGACCATATCGTCACGGCCGGTTACGGTTCCGACCGCTTCCTTGGCTTTGCCCTTGACGCCCTCGACGACGCCCTTGATGCCTTCTTCCGGGCCAGAGTTCTTGTTCTCGTTCTCGCTCATGCTTACCTTTCGCTACTGGCGGGATTGGTCATTGCCCACTTCTTGAGCGTGAGGCCCTTTCGAGCCGCACGTGGAATCTCCCCGCCACTACATGGGTTCCCACTCGGCCACATCGGCAAACCTGGCGATCAATCCGCGTCGCCAGCATGGGTTGTCCCCCGAACGCGGCCTGCCGAGACTCGGACGAATGGTGTTTGGCTGCTGGAAGATTCGACTCCGGGATCGGCCATTCGTGCCCTCTAACTCTTGGCCACCTTGCGAATCAGCCGCGCGGTGCTGTTCTCAAGGATCGCCTGCCGCTCGCCGGGCGCCTTGATGCGGTTCGCCCGCCGCACGCCCGCGGCGATGGTCAGGCCGGATTCGTAGCCCTCGACCACCCGCGGATCGACGTACGACGAGCGGGCCACGGCCGGAGTGTTGCCGAGCTCTTCAGCGACCTCCTTCATCACCGCGGATTCCACCCGTTTGGTCACGGTCTTGTTCACCGGAGGGTCCGCGTCGACGAACGCCGCGGCTGCCAGCACCGTGCCGTGCCAGGTGCGCAGGTCCTTGACCGTGTACTCGTCTCCGACCAGATCCTTGAACCGCGCGTTGAGGTCATCGGCGTGAAGGTCAGTCCAACCGGAACTGTTGCGGCACACCAGGAGTCGGTCGGTGCGGCCACGGCGGCGCAGTAGTGCCCGCACCGACCGGACCACCTCAGGATCGTCGATCAACAGCGTTCGGCGCACGCCGCTCTTGGCGGGGTAGTCAAACTCGACGGCCTGCTTCTGCAGCGCGACGTGTTCGCATAGCAGCGTGGAGATGCCATACGAGTTGTTCTCCTCGGCGTACTGCTCGCCGCCGGCCCGGAAGTAGCCGAGGTCGAGTATGTGCAGGGCGAGCGCAACCACGCGGTCGCGCGGGAGGCCGCGGCGGCGAAGATCGGCGGCGATGCGCTGTCGCATGTCCGGCAGCGCGGCCGACATCTCCAGCACCCTGTCGAACTTCTCCTCGTTGCGCTCCTCCTGCCACTTCTGGTGGTAGAGGTACTGTTGGCGGCCCGCGGCGTCGGTTCCGACCGCCTGGATGTGCCCGTTGGGGTAGGAGCAGATCCACACCTTCTTCCATGCGGGCGGGATCACCAGGTCCTTGATGCGTTGCAGCGTTGCCGCATCGGTGACAGGTGTGCCGTCGGGATTCTGGTACGTGAACCCGCGACCGCGGCGCATCCGGCGTATCCCGGGGCCGCGCACGGCGCTACGTCGAAGTCGCATGTTTGACGGACGACCACGGCGGGGTATTGCAGGTGGACCATGGCGAAGAGGACATCAAACGGCGCGGCGCCGGAGTTCTCGTCATTGGCGCTATCACTGCATCATCGGCGCCAGGATGAGGAACGCCCCGGCGTATATCGCTACCCCGACCAGGATCAGAACCGCAAGCACCAGTCCGACGATGATCAGTATCCGGCGCAGCGGCCGAGCGGCGGTCGCGTCGTCGACCTGGCTGTGCGGCGCAATCTCGTCCATGACGAGGGATTACCCCGCCAGCACCAATGCCACACGTCCTCCCTAACCGGCCATCGGAGCGCCGATGGTTAGCTGGGAACCGACCTGGGGTAATGTCGCGAGGATATTGCCGGGAGGTCACATGGCCGACGCCGCGAACGCGGACAATGGGCAGCTACGTAGCGGCGGGTCGGTCGAATTCCGGGTCGCGGCCAAGCTGGAAAATCTCGCGATGCTGCGCACTCTCGTGGCCGCGGTCGGCACGTTCGAGGACCTTGATTTTGACGCGGTAGCCGACCTCCGCCTCGCCGTCGACGAAGCCTGCACCCGATTGATCCGG
The DNA here is from genome assembly GCA_032161985.1 of Mycobacterium sp. Taxonomy (GTDB): domain Bacteria; phylum Actinomycetota; class Actinomycetes; order Mycobacteriales; family Mycobacteriaceae; genus Mycobacterium. The sequence continues at coordinate 7,692 of JAVRPX010000142.1, read as the reverse complement.
TCGGCGGTTCCCGACTCGACGCTGCTGTTGGTGGTCGACCCTCGCGAGGACGCGGTCGTAATCGACGCATCGACCACATGTAAGGGCCCGGACATCCTGGCCCCGGGCAGCTTCAGCTGGCACGTGCTGAGCTCGCTGACCGACGCGGTGCGCACCTTCCAGAATGGGCAGGGCCCCGAAGAGGGGCAGGTATTCGGGATCTCGATGACCGCGAGGCGAGCGAGCTCGCTGAGGTGACCCCGTCGCAGGCCCAGGGTTCGTCGAGACGATCGAACTCTGAATACGCGGACGTCGCCGACATGTTCCGCGAGCTTGAGGTTCTACCCGATTCGTCCGCGCAGTTCCAGCGTCAGCGCGACCGGATCGTGGAGCGATGCCTGCCACTGGCCGATCACATCGCCCGCAGGTTCGACGGGCGTGGCGAGCCGCGCGACGACCTGGTGCAGGTGGCCCGCGTGGGACTTGTCAACGCGGTCATCCGGTTCGATGTCCACGCCGGGTCGGATTTCGTGTCGTTCGCGGTGCCGACCATTATGGGTGAGGTCCGAAGGCACTTTCGCGACAACAGCTGGTCGGTCAAGGTGCCGCGCCGGCTGAAGGAACTGCACCTGAGGTTGGGCGGCGCTACTGCGGATTTGTCACAGCGGCTTGGCCGCGCGCCCACCGCGACGGAGCTCGCTGCCGAACTGGACATGGACCGCGACGAGGTTATCGAGGGGCTTGTCGCGGGCAGCTCCTACAACACGCTGTCGATAGACAGCGGCGGCAGCGGCAGTGAGGATGCGCCTGCGATTGCCGACACGCTCGGCGATGTCGATCTCGGCCTGGATCAGATCGAGAACCGGGAATCGTTGCGGCCCTTGCTCGCTGCGTTGCCGGAGCGGGAGCGGACCGTGCTGGTGCTGCGGTTCTTCGAGTCGTTGACGCAGACGCAGATCGCCGAGCGGGTCGGCATCTCGCAGATGCACGTGTCCCGTTTGTTGGCGAAGTCGCTAACGCGGCTTCGAGACCAGTTGCAGTAGCCGACGCGGTTCGCCCTGCACGGCCGACAGCGCGGTGTCGACGCCGTCGCAGATCGGCAGGGCCGAATCGGGATCGCAGATCCGCAGCAGCCTGGTGACGGCCGAGCTCGGCGCCATGGCCCATTCGATCTTCTCCGCGGCGCAGCGGACGTTCACGCTGTGCAGAGCGGAGAAGCCCGCGGTACCGAAGAATTCCACGCCGGTCAGATCCAGCACCAGGCGATCGGTGTGGGCGGCGTGGCGCAGCGCGTAGTCGACGAACTCCTGCGCGTTGGCCGCGTCGAGTTCGCCGTGTGCGGTGATCACCGCCATTGCTGGCTGCAGCCACCTGGTGGCGAAGTGAGCCGTATGGCAGTCGGTGGGTTCGATGAGGGATTCCGGCGTCGCCGAATGAGCATGTGAAGGGGTAGACATTGTGACTCCATCAGTCGGAATACGTGATCTCGTACTGTGGCTCACGTCAAAAAAATAGGTCCTGCGTCCTCAAAACCTTCGCTGCAGGGGCCGGGAATTCTGCCCTGCACGTCGCATTGACGTTTCCAGCGGCTGTGAACTCAACCTGTCTTGAACCCTACGCCGAACGGCGGTCGCTCGGCAATCGATCTAAGAGGATCTTCATAGACCCAGCTCAGTCACACTGTTCGCATGTCGAAAAGCGACTCCGCGGCCGGTGTGCTGCTGGCCGCGGGGGCAGGGACCCGCTACGGCATGCCAAAAGCGCTTGCCGAAGGCGGCGAGTGGCTGCGCGCCTGCGTGAGCGCACTGGCCGACGGCGGTTGCGACGACGTCGTCGTGGTGTTGGGTGCCGCGGTGGTCGACGTGCCGGCGCCAGCGCGGGCGGTGGTCGCAGAGAACTGGGCGCAGGGGCTCAGCGCGTCGGTGCGGGCGGGTGTGACGGCCATCGACGCCGGCTATGCCGTGCTGCATGCGGTCGACACGCCAGGGGTCGGCGCCGACGCAGTACGACGAGTGCTCGACGCCGCACGTTCGTCACCGTCTGGGCTGGCGCGTGCTCACTACGGCGACCGGCCCGGCCATCCCGTCGTCATTGCGCGCAAGCACTGGCCGCAACTGCTCGACGGGCTTCGCGGCGACGAGGGTGCGCGTCCGTTTCTTCGCGACCGCACCGATGTGGTCTCGGTGGACTGCACCGACCTGGCGTCGGGCGAAGACATCGATGCGATTACATCGTGATGCCCAGCACGGCCGCGGCAAACCGGCGCACGGATCGTTCGGCGATCGCCGCCGCGTCGGTGTGGCCGTCGCGTGCCCGGGTGCGCACGGTCGCGGCCACCGGATCAATCGTCACCTCGGCCAGCATTTCGCCGGTGGTCGGTTCGCAGACCGCCCACGTGTAGCCGGTATCGGACGACCACAGCGCGCTGCATCGCGTGACGTAGTCCGGGTCGGTTTCACCGAGGTCGGCCAGCGAAGGGCGGTCGTCGATGAGCTCGTCCTGGCGGGGTGCGCGCAAATACCAAGCGCCTGCATTTATTTCGACGGGCTCCACCCAGTGATGGTAGGCATGACTCCATGAAAATCACGGTTGTCGGCGCAAGCGGTCTGATAGGCACCAAGGTTGTCGGTCTTCTCGAAGGTGAAGGTCACAAAGTGGTGGCCGCATCGCGATCGTCGGGAGTCGACGTGCTGTCCGGGGACGGTCTTGCTGCTGCGCTCGCGGGTGCGGACGTCCTTGTCGACCTGCTCAATTCGCCGTCATTCGAAGACGATCCTGTCATGGAGTTCTTCACCACGTCGACGACAAACCTGGTCGCCGCAGCCAAGTCCGCCGGGGTCGATAACTATGTCGCGCTATCGATTGTCGGCGTCGACGGGTTACCCGACAGCGGCTACATGCGGGCCAAGGTGGTGCAGGAGAAGATCATCACCGAATCCGGTTTGCCGTATACGATCCTGCGGGCAACGCAGTTCGCCGAGTTCACCGACGGCATCACCGACTCGATGATCGTCGGCGACGAAGTACGGGTACCCGACGCCCTGATCCAACCGATCCCCGCCGACGGCGTCGCTGCCGCCGTCGCCCGTGCGGCCGCCGCCGAACCTCTTAATGACTACGTGAATGTCGGTGGGCCGGACAAGATCTCGTTCGAACAGATGGCTCGTGACGTGTTGGCCCGGCGCGGCGACGACAAGACCGTCGTCGTTGACCCGGATGCCCACTACTTCGGCACGGCGCTGGCCGAACGCAGCCTGGTGACGCCCGACTAGTTACTTGATCTCGGCCAACACGGTGCCCTGGGTGATGGCGGCACCCGCCTCCACCGCGAGGCCGGTGATAGTGCCGTCTTTGTGGGCGGTGACGGGGTTCTCCATCTTCATCGCCTCGAGGACCACGACGAGATCGCCCGCGGCGACCTCCTGACCCTCCTCGACGGCCACCTTGACCACCGTGCCCTGCATCGGGGCGGTCACCGCATCGCCGGACGCAGCCGCGCCGCCGTGGGCGCCGCGCTTGCGGGGCTTGGGCTTCTTACGAACTACACCGCCGACACCACCACTTGCTGAGCCGTTTCCGATCGCCAGGTCGCCGGGCAGCGACACCTCGAGCCGGCGGCCGCCGACCTCCACGACGACGGTCTGCCGCGGGATCGTGTCCTCTTCCTCGATCGGATCACCGCCGGTGAAGGGCTCGACGGTGTTGTCCCACTCGGTCTCGATCCAGCGGGTGTGCACCGTGAAACCGTCGCTGTCCCCGATGAACGCGGCGTCGGACACGACGGCTCGGTGGAATGGGATCACGGTGGCCAGGCCCTCGACGTGGAACTCAGCGAGCGCGCGGCGCGACCGGGCCAGTGCTTCCTCGCGGGTGGCGCCGTACACGATGAGCTTGGCTAGCATCGAGTCGAACTGGCCGCCGATCACCGAACCGGACTCCACGCCGGAGTCCAGCCGGACGCCGGGGCCGCTGGGCGGCTCGAACTTGGTCACCGGGCCGGGGGCGGGCAGGAAGCCGCGGCCGGCATCCTCGCCGTTGATCCGGAACTCGATCGCGTGCCCGCGCGGCGCAGGGTCTTCGGTGAAATCGAGCTTCTCGCCATTGGCGATCTTGAACTGCTGCAACACGAGGTCGACACCTGCGGTCTCCTCGGTGACCGGGTGCTCGACCTGCAGGCGGGTGTTGACCTCGAGGAAGGAGATCAGCCCGTCCTGGCCGACCAGGTATTCGACGGTGCCTGCGCCGTAGTAGTGCGCCTCCTTGCAGATGCGCTTGGCCGATTCGTGGATCTCCTTGCGCTGCGCGTCGGTCAAAAACGGCGCGGGCGCCTCCTCCACCAGCTTCTGGAATCGGCGCTGCAGCGAGCAGTCGCGGGTGCCCGCGACGACGACGTTGCCGTGTTGGTCGGCGATCACCTGCGCCTCGACGTGGCGCGGCTTGTCCAGGTAGCGCTCGACGAAGCACTCTCCGCGGCCGAACGCTGCGACGGCTTCGCGGGTGGCCGACTCGAACAGCTCAGGGATCTCTTCGATGGTGCGCGCCACCTTCATGCCGCGGCCACCGCCGCCGAAGGCCGCCTTGATCGCGATCGGCACGCCGTACTCCTTCGCGAACGCGACCACTTCGTCGGCGTCCTTGACGGGTTCGGGAGTGCCGGGCACCAGCGGCGCCTGGGCGCGGGCGGCGATGTGGCGCGCGGTCACCTTGTCGCCGAGGTCGCGGATCGACTGCGGGCTGGGCCCGATCCAGATCAGGCCGGCGTCGATGACTGCCTGCGCGAAATCGGCGTTCTCCGAAAGGAATCCGTAGCCCGGGTGGATGGCGTTGGCGCCCGACTTCTCCGCGGCGTCGAGCAGCTTGCCGAAGTCGAGGTAGGACTCCGCCGAGGTCTGGCCACCGAGCGCGAAGGCCTCGTCGGCGAGTCGGACGTGAGGCGCGTCGGCGTCGGGCTCGGCGTACACGGCCACGCTTGGAAGCCCGGCATCCTTGGCCGCCCGGATCACGCGGACCGCGATCTCCCCACGATTGGCGACGAGCACCTTGGAGATCTTCGAGCTGGCGTGACTAGGCACTTCGCCTCCTGATGGCATGTTCTCTAAGAACCGTCTTTAAGAATGTATTCCCCGGCAGTTTAAGGGGCGGCACTGTAAGGCGTACTACTCGCCCCGGAGTCGCCGCTTGATCCGCGCCAGCATGGCCGACATGCCCCGCAATCGCAGCGGACTGATCAGCGCCGCGAGGCCCAGATCGGAGTAGAAGTCGTCGGGCACGGCGAGGATGTCCTCGGCCGGCTGCTGATCGAGACCTGCGGCCAGGATGGCGGCGAAACCGCGGGTGGTTGGGGCCTCGGCGGGTGCGCTGAAATACAGCCGCACCTTCTCGCGATCGGCCGCGTCGACATGCAGGAACAACGGCGACTGGCATTCGGGCACCGGCTCCATCGCCGTCTGCTCCAGGTCGGCGGGCAGCGGCGGCAGCTCGTCGGCGAACTCCAGCAGCAGCGCAAGCTTGTCCTGCCCCTGGACCTCCTGGAAGTCCGACACCACCTCGGCCAGCGCGGCCGGCATGCTCATGGCGCCTTGCCGGGTTCTTCCCCGACGGCCACAGGCACCCGAACCGCGTTACCCCACTCGGTCCACGAGCCGTCGTAGTTGCGGACACCGGGCAGGCCGAGCAGATGAGTCAGCACGAACCATGTGTGGCTGGACCGCTCACCGATGCGGCAGTACACGACCGTCTTGTCGTCGGGGGTGAGGAAGCCGTACAGCTCGTCGAGCTCGGCACGGCGGCGGAAGCGGCCGTTCTCCTGGGCCGCCTTGCCCCACGGAATGGACCGTGCGGTGGGGATGTGGCCACCGCGCAGCGCGCCTTCCTCGGGATAGTCGGGCATGTGCGTGCGTTCACCCGTGAACTCCTGCGGCGAGCGCACGTCAATCAGCGGCTGCGCGCCGAGAATGCCCAGCACCTCGTCCTTGAACGCGCGGATCGGGGCGTCGTCGCGTTCGACGACGGGGTACCCGGCGGCCTGCTTGGACGGCACGTCGAGCGTGGTGTCGCGGCCGTCGGAGATCCACAGGTTGCGTCCACCGTCGAGCAGCCGCACGTCGGGATGCCCGAACAACGTGAACACCCACAACGCGTAGGCGGCCCACCAGTTGCTCTTGTCGCCATAGATGACCACGGTGTCGTCGCGGGAGATGCCCTTGCGGTTCATCAATTTGGCGAACTGCTCGCCGTTGATGTAGTCGCGGACGTGTGGATCGTTGAGGTCGGTGTGCCAGTCGATCTTCACCGCGCCGGGAACGTGGCCGGTGTCGTAGAGCAGCACATCCTCGTCGGACTCGACGATGGCAAGCCCCAGCCGGCCCAGGTTCCCCGACAGCCAGTCGGGGGTCACCAGCCGCTCGGGATGGGCATACGACTGCAGGGCGGGATCGGGATCGGCAGGCAGCGGCACACCACGAGCCTACCCAGGACCGAATCGGTCAGACAGGGTGCGGTGACCGCGTGCTCGCCCGCCCGTGGCAGTCCGATCCGAATCGAGCGCTTTCACTACTTCCGCTGCAGGTCTCCGGCCTCGAACACCGTGGGACACGGCCGATTCCGATCACTTCTCCCACAAGAGCACAGGCACCGTATCCGCTGAATGGCCGGCGGCGCACATGGCGGCGTGGTGACAAGGGCCCCCTTGGTCGGGCTGTAGCATGACCGTCGTCTGGTGCCGCAGGTGCGATGATCCCGCGAACCCGTTGTGGCCGCGAGAAAGGTCGAGATGCTCGGATTACTCCAGATCTTCTGTTGGCTTCTTCCGCCGTCGCGGCTCAAGAATGCCCTTCTTCGACGATTCGGTCACCAGATCTCGACGACTGCGAGCGTAGGTCCGATACTCGTTTCCGGGGTCGCCCGGTTCGAGATTGGTGAGGGTGCGCGCATCAATCCCTTCAATGTCTTCAAAGATTTGAGTCTGGCGCGATTAGACGAGGGCGCATGGATTGCTTCATGGAATTGGGTGTCGGCTGCTCCGGAGTTTCAGCAGATTGATCCGCAGGCCGGAACACTCCATGTCCAACGCGGCGGCAAGATAGGAAGCCGTAACTACCTTGACTGCTCCGGAACGATAATCGTCCGAGAGTACGGCTGGGTTGGCGGGAATCGTGTCTATATGCAGACACACGAACCGGACCTGGAGAAATGTTCCCAAACGGTCGGCAGGATCGTGATCGGCCACCACGCCTTGGTTTCCAGTTGCGCGGTCCTGCTCAAGGGCGCGTATCTGCCCGATCAATCGATTCTCGAAACCAATTCGACGATGCTCGCCACGAGTTCAGACGGGCGGCGAGGTGTCTACGCGGGCTCACCGGCGACGTGGAAAGGCGAAACGCGCGGCGAGTGGTTCCAACGCACGGGCCTCGTGATGACCGAGCACATCATCGACGAGCCGATGGGACCTGATAGAGAAGGCTCGGCCCTCCCCGAGTGAATGTCCCAGCCCCGCGCCGGCGAACGATGCTATTCGGCAACGAATGAACTATCACGTTCGGGTCCCATCGGGCCATCGACGACGTGCTGGCTTATCAAGACCACAGTTCGTTCGAACCAGTCGCCATGCATTTCTGCTTTCCATGTCGCCGGTGCGCCTGCGTACAAACCTCGCCGCTGCTGCTCGTCTCCGGTCGGGCCGTACAGCACCGAGTTCGCCGCGAGCACAGATTT
>JAVRPX010000141.1:0-5793 GCA_032161985.1 Mycobacterium sp. | reverse complement strand
TCAGTGATGAACTGGTGGAGCGGCTGGTGACGGCGACCTACACCACCGGCGGCCAGGTCTGCATGGCGATCAAGCGGCTGTATGCGCCGCGCGACCTCGTCGACGAGCTGTCGGACGCGGTGCTGGCCCGGTGCGAGCGCGAGGTCGTGGGCGACGGTCTGGCCGACGAGGTGACGCTAGGCCCGTTACACACCGCGGCAGGGCGCGACCGGGTTGAGGCACTCGTCAAAGATGCTGCGGCACAAGGGGCGACGGTCCGCACGGCCGGACTGATCCGCGAGGCCGACGCCGACGCCGGCGGGTACTTCGTGCTGCCGACCGTCGTCACGGGTCTCGCGCTGGAATCCGCGTTGGCCAGCGAGGAGCAGTTCGGCCCGGTGCTTCCGATCTTCGGATACGACGTGATCGACGACGCGGTCGCGGCCGCGAACGCCACCGAGTTCGGCCTCACCGCGTCGGTCTGGACAGGTGATGATGCGTTGGCCGACAAGGTCACGGGCCAGCTCATCGCGGGCACGGTCAGCGTCAACTGCCACGGCATGGCGGCCCAGGACCCGCGCATCCCGTTCGGCGGCGTCGGGCAATCGGGCCTCGGCCGCGAGCTCGGCGCCGACGGGATCCGGGCGCTCACCCAGCCGCGGGGGTACGTCCGCCAGCCGGCGCCGCAGTAGCGTCGACGTGCACCGCGATTTCTGCACCAGGGCTGTGAATCTGGCATCACGACGACCCTGGTGTAGAAGTCGCCGCGAGTGTCCGACGAGATTGGGGAGTTGATGGAGCTGTTCGCTGCACAACGGGAGTTCGTGGCATACGGCCCGTCACATTGGACGGTCCTTGCGGTGTTCGTGATCGGGGCGGCCGCGCTGGTCTGGATCGGCCGCAGGCAGACCGAATCGCAGGCCCGGATTTTTGGCCGCGTTCTCGCGGCCCTGATCGTGGCGGCATTCCTTGTGGCGCTGGTCTACAAACTGATTCGGCCTGCCATGGACACGTCCATACCGCTGCAATTGTGCGATGTCGCGGAACTCACGGCGGCCTATGCTCTGTGGTCGCAACGACATTGGGCCTTCACTCTCGCCTACTACTGGGGCCTCGTCCTGAGTTCACAGGCGTTGATCACACCGGACGTCGGCACGCCAGAAGAAGGTGCGCCAGATTTCCCCCATCATCTATTCGTCACGTTCTTTACTCTGCACGTGCTCGTCGTTTGGGCAGCCATCTATCTCACGTGGGGGCGGCGAATGCGGCCGACGTGGCGCAGCTACCGCTTCGCGGTCATCGTCACCCTCGTGTGGGCGGCGTTTACCTTCACCTTCAACGCGATCACGGGAACGAACTACGGCTACCTCAACAGGAAACCTCCCACCGCATCACTATTGGACGTATTGGGCCCGTGGCCGGTGTACCTGCTGGCCGAGATTGCGCTCGTCCTCGTCGTGTGGGCCCTGATGACCTGGCCGTGGGAGCGGACGCGGCGATCTAGGAGAAGCGATGGCGAGGATCTCGGCATTTCGGTCGGATGACGCGCGTGCCGCGTACCTCCAGCTCTACGGCAGAACGGTTTTCATCAACATCACGTTGTATGCAGACCATTCCGACAGGTTGAAGTACAGCTCTTTACCCGTCGACCAGGGATGCAGGAACGGCGCGTAGATGCCGCCGGGGAACTGCATTGACGGCACGAGCATTTGCTCTGGACTCCATGGTCCTTGCGGAGCCGGCGCCGTCCTCATCACGACATCGTTGGCTCCGTTGCAGTAGAGCGTCACGTATTGCTTGAGATAGGTATTGAATTGGGCCGACATCTCGCCCAGCGGGCCCGGGATCACTACCGTTGCGGCCCCCGGGTTGCCTGGGACCCAAGAATTGCTGTCGGAATTCCAGTACTCGTATTTGGTGACGTCCGGTATAGCGCCGGGAAGTACCCGCGCCAGGTACGCGGAACCGCCGCGTCCAGCCGGTGTTCCGAATGTGTAGATGTACGGGTCACCGGGCCCGGGCTTCATGAACGCGCCCTGCTGGAAGTTCTCATTCCCCGCCACGTGGCGCGCGCCAGGGACGGCGTCCGGTCTGGGCGTGCGGACCGATCCCGGGTAGACGCCCCAGCGCTCGCCGTTGTCGGGAGACACCGCGATTGCCGAATAGTTCGTCGTCCACGCGCCGTTGGCGTCCCAACTCTTGATGGACATGAAGTTGAGGTATTGCTGTCCGCCCACCGAGATGCCTGCGGTGGGAATGATCCCGGTCTCCGATGGCGCCCACTTGGTGCTGTTGACGATCTGTTTGGAGATGCCCGGGGCCCATAGCGGCGAACCGGACACGGTGATTGTTTTAGCCAGCGCGCCGTCTTGGCTGCGGAAGAGCGTGTTGTACCGCCATTGATGGCCGGGGACGCTGCAATAGCCGGACGTGTCGCCGAACGCCATCAGCACCTGACGATTGCCGTTGTCCCACATGATCCCGAGGTCGGTTCCGGAGATGGCGAAACGTTTGAGGGTGTCGTTTGGGCTCTCCGGTCCGGTTACCCAACCGATGAGCGATGTCCCTGGCGGATCGGCCGGCGCGGGCGCGGGGGCCGCGGCCGGAGCCGGGGGCGCCTGAACTGTGGCTGCGTCAGGAACGGGCTGAGGCGCGGGCGCAGGCGGTACCACCTCCGCCTGCTGCTGCACCCGCGCGGAGCGGGGTGAAAGCGCGTTCAGGATCGCCGACGGTATCTGACCGAGTCTGGGCAGCGGCGCGCGCGTATTCGCATTGGGAGGCCTATGCCCAGTCGGTAAGCCGCCGGCCGCGGGCAAGGTTCGAGTCGGGGCCACATCAGGTTGGGCTGCCGCAGCTTCGCCTGTGCACGGCTCGGCGGTCGCTGGTGGCGCGACGCCGATGGCAACGCATAGTCCGACAGCAGCGGCCGACGCCACCAATATCGATGCGAATCGCAGACGCGGCGCCATGTCACACCTTTCCGAGGGGCAGGACGGCGGCATTGACGTCCGCAGTTGACTGATGTGACATTAGTGATCCGTGTGGCTTCTGTGGTCAGTGATGTATCGATAGATATGCATCCGTGACCGTGTCGCTACTCATCGATGTAATTCGCAGTCTGCGATTTCTGCGTCAGGGCCGTGATTCGGGCTGGCAAGCGACCCTGGTGGAGAAATCGGCGCGGGATGCCGGCGCCGTCTCAAATCTCGCTGTTTTTGCATAAATAGCGTTGACGGCCGACGAAAGCGACGATAGTCGTCAGGTATGGCGCTGCTGCCTGACCCGACGCCCCGGGAGCGACAGCACATCCTGATCTCGGTTGACGACCACGTCATCGAGCCACCCGACATGTTCGACGGCCGCCTTCCCAAGGCGCTGGCCGACCGCGCCCCGAGGATCGTCGAAACCGACGGCCGCCAGGTGTGGCGCTATGAGGACCGCGAGTACCCGAACATCGGGCTTAACGCGGTCATCGGGCGGCCTAAAGAAGAATGGAGCATGGAACCCGCCCGGTTCGACGAAATGCGGCGCGGCTGTTGGGATATCGATGCGCGGATCGCCGACATGGACATCGCAGGAATCTGGGCGTCGCTCAACTTCCCGTCGCTGATTGCCGGGTTCGCGGGGACGGTGTTCTGGAAGAGCGACGACCCCGAGCTGGGCCTCGCGGTGCTGCGGGCCTGGAACGACTGGCATCTCGAGGCGTGGGCCGGCGTCTATCCGGACCGCATCATCCCGCTGCAGCTGCCGTGGCTGGCCGACCCGCAGCTGGCGGCCGAGGAGCTGCGGCGCAACGCCGCGCGCGGATTCAAGGCCGTGAGCTTCCCCGAGCTGCCCGCCCAGTGCGGACTGCCCAGCCTCCACACCGGGGCGTGGGATCCGTTCCTGGCCGCCTGCGAGGACACCGGCACCGTCATCTGCCTGCACACCGGCTCCGCACAGTGGGCGCCGATCCCGGCGCCCGACACCCCGTTCGAGACCATCACCACGCTGTTTCCCGTCAATGCCCTTGTCGCGTGCGCGGATTGGCTGTGGTCGGGCATACCGGTCCGATTCCCGAAGCTGAACATCACCCTCGACGAAGGTGGCCTCGGCTGGGTGGCGATGCTTGCCGATCGGGCCGACTTCGTGCTGGCCCACTCCGCGTCGGGCGCCGAAGGTGGGGCCTGGAAGAGCGACCTGCTGCCGAGCGAGGTGCTGCGGCGCAACTTCTGGTTCTGCTCGATCGACGACCCGTCGGCGTTCGGCGCGCTCGACGCGATCGGGGCCGAGCGCATCCTCATCGAGAGCGACTACCCGCACGCCGACTCGACGTGGCCTGACACCCAGCATGTCGTCGCACGCAACGTCGCGAAATTGTCGGCCGAGGACGCGGCCCGCATCACCCACCTCAATGCCGCGGAGTTGTTCCGTCACCCGCTGCCCGACAGCGGGTGGCTGAGATGATCGACCTCCTGATTCGAAACGCATCGATTGTCGACGGCACAGGTGCGCCTGCTCGGCATGGCGACGTGGGCGTGCGTGACGGGCGCATCGTCGCGGTCGGCAGTAAGAGGCAAGTCGACGAACAGGCAACGAAAACCGTTGACGCGCAGGGGCAGACGCTGGCGCCCGGCTTCGTCGATCTGCATACGCACTACGACGCGCAGCTGTTCTGGGATCCGACGGCGAGCCCGTCGGTGCAGCACGGCGTCACCACCGTGTTCGGCGGCAACTGTGGCTTCACCTTGGCGCCCGCGGGGCCCGACCAGCGGGACTACCTCACCAGGATGCTGGCGAGGGTCGAGGGCATGCCGCTCGACGCGCTGCGCGCCGGCCTTGACTGGCAGTGGTCGTCGTTCGGCGACTGGCTGGCACGGCTCGACGGGCGCACGGCCGTCAACGCCGGGTTCCTGGTGGGCCACAGTGCGATTCGGCTGGCGGCGATGGGCGACGACGCGGTCGGCGGCGAGGCGACGCCCGAGCAGATCGACAAGATGGCCGCGCTGCTCGGTGCTGCGCTGGCCGACGGTGCCCTCGGCCTGTCGACGTCGCAGTCGAACACCCACAACGACGGCGAGGGCCAGCCGGTGCCATCGCGCAGCGCGTCGCGCGAGGAGCTGTTGGCGTTGGCGTCGGCGGTTCGCGCCCATCCCGGCACCCAGCTCGAGGCGATCATCCCCGGCTGCCTATCGGGCTTCACCGACGACGACATCGCGCTGCTCACCGACATGTCGCGGGCTGCCGACCGGCCGCTCAACTGGAACGTCCTCGGTGTCTCCGCCGGCAACCCGGAAGGCCACGAAAAGCAGTTGCGCGCATCGGAAGTCGCCGCTGAGCGGGGAGGCCGCGTCGTCGCGCTCACGCTGCCACACTCCACGAAGATCCGACTGTCGTTCCTGTCGGGCTTCGTGCTCGACGGGCTGCCCGGCTGGCGCGAGACCATGCACCTGCCGGTACCCGAACGGCTGCGGGCCCTCGCCGATCCCGAAGTGCGGCGTCGGCTCAACGAGGGTGCCCACTCGGAGGAGGCCGGAATCCTTCGTGGCCTTGCCAATTGGGAACGGCTGATCCTCGTCGAGACCTTCGCCCCCGAGAACGCCGACGCGACGGGCCGCACCGTCGGAGACGTAGCTGCGGCCCACGGCAAAGAGCCGTTCGACACGCTGCTCGACGTGGTGATCGCCGACGAACTGCGCACCGGGCTGTCGCCAAGTCCGTTCGGCGACGACGCCGCGGACTGGCAAGCCCTCGCCAAGGTGTGGCGCAATCGGGATGCGGTGATCGGCGGCTCGGACGCCGGAGCGCACCTCGACATGATGTGCGGCGCGATCT
>JAVRPX010000140.1:0-3694 GCA_032161985.1 Mycobacterium sp. | reverse complement strand
CGCTCGCGGCGAGGTGTACCGCACCGACACCGTCACCGCCCCGCCGCCGCGATCCGAGGGCCCCATCCGCATCACCGCCAGCGCCAGCAGGCCGCCCGCGGTGCTGTGGCGGCTGCGTGACCGGATGGACATTCAGATGGTGCGGATCGGATCGGCAGGGGCGAAGGCGATGGCCGTGGTTCGCGGCGACGTCGACGCCTACGTCCACGCCGGCGGCCAGTGGGAGTGGGACTCGGCCGCGCCGGCCGGAGTGGTGCATGCCGCCGGGCTGCACGCGTCGAGGCTGGGCGGCTCACCGCTGATCTACAACCGGCGCGACCCGTACCTGCCCGACCTGCTGATGTGTCGCGCTGAGCTGGCCGGCGTCCTGCTCGACGGCATCTTGTCGGCGTATCGCGACCGGTGACGGGGAATGGATCGGCCCTCGTCGTTGTAGGTCACGTTCGAAGCTACGCACCATCGGAGGCCGTCCTGAGCGAACACCTTAGAGTCGACGCTATGCAATCGTGGCCGGCTCCGGACGTCCCGGTGCTGCCGGGGCGCGGCCCGCAGCTGCGGCTCTATGACAGCGCCGACCGGCAGATCCGCCCGGTTACGGCCGGCGAGAAGGCCACCATGTACGTCTGCGGCATCACGCCGTATGACGCCACCCACCTGGGGCACGCCGCTACTTACCTGGCGTTCGACCTGGTGCACAGGGTGTGGCTGGATTCGGGGCACCAGGTGCACTACGTGCAGAACATCACGGACGTCGACGACCCGCTGTTTGAGCGGGCTGCGCGCGATGGCATTGACTGGCGTGAGCTCGCCGATCGCGAGACCGAGCTGTTCCGCGAAGACATGGCGGCCCTGCGGGTGCTGCCACCGCACGACTATGTAGCGGCCACGGAGGCCATAGAAGAAGTGGTCGAGGTCGTCGAAAAACTGCTGGCCTCCGGCGCGGCGTACGTGGTCGACGACCCCGTCCACCCGGACGTGTACTTCCGCGCCGACGCCACGGCGCAATTCGGGTACGAATCCGGCTACGACCGCGACACCATGCTGCGGTTGTTCACCGAGCGTGGCGGCGACCCCGCCCGCTCCGGCAAAGGCGACGAACTCGACGCGTTGATGTGGCGGGCGGAGCGCCCTGGCGAGCCCAGCTGGCCGTCGCCGTTCGGCCCCGGCAGGCCCGGCTGGCACGTCGAATGCGCGGCGATCGCGCTGTCCCGCATCGGCACCGGCCTGGACATCCAGGGTGGCGGCAGCGATCTGATCTTCCCGCACCACGAGTTCTCCGCCGCACACGCCGAATCCGTAACGGGGGAGCGGCGATTCGCGCGGCACTACGTGCACGCCGGGATGATCGGCTGGGACGGGCACAAGATGAGCAAGAGCCGCGGCAATCTCGTACTGGTGTCGCGACTGCGCGCCGACGGCGTCGAACCGGCGGCCATCCGGCTCGGCCTGCTCGCCGGTCACTATCGCGCCGACCGGTCATGGAGCGATCAGGTGCTCGACGAGGCAAACACCCGGCTGCGGCGGTGGCGGACCGCGACGGCGCTGCCCGCGGCACCCGACGCGACCGACGTCTTGGCCCGGGTGCGCCAGTATCTGGCCGACGACCTTGACACCCCGAAAGCAATTGCCGCACTGGATGGTTGGGCAACCGACGCACTGGAATACGGTGGCCACGACATCGAAGCGGCCCGCACGGTGACCACCGCCGCCGACGCGCTGCTCGGCGTCGAGCTGTAGAACTGCAAGACCGGCCCGACGCCGCGTCGCGCGGGGTACGTTGACCGCTATGAGTTCTGTCAACGGGAAAGTTGCGCTGATCACCGGTGGCGCGAACGGCATCGGCGCGGAGGTGGCCCGCCGCCTGCACGCCAAGGGCGCGAAGCTGGTGCTGACCGACCTGGACGAGGTCCAGCTCAAGGACGTGGCTACCAGGCTCGGCGAGGATCGGGTACTGACGGTTGTCGCCGACGTGCGTGAGCTGTCGTCAATGCAGGCGGCCGCGGACAAGGGCATCGAGCGATTCGGCGGAATCGACATCGTGATGGCCAATGCCGGCATCGGCTCCTTCGGGTCGGTGCTGGAAATCGACCCCGAAGCGTTCAAGACCGTCGTCGACGTCAACCTGATGGGTGTGTTCTACACGGTGCGAGCCGCATTGCCGTCGGTGATCGAGCGCCGCGGCTATGTGCTGATCGTGTCGTCGCTCGCGGCCTTTACGGCGGCACCCGGAATGGCCTCGTACCTCGCGTCGAAGGCCGGCGTCGAACACCTCGCCAACGGCCTGCGGCTGGAACTCGCTCACCGGGGCGTCGATGTCGGTTCAGCGCACATGTCCTGGATCGACACGCCGCTGGTTCGGGAGAGCAAAGCCGACCTGGCGACGTTCCGCGAAATGATCGCGAAACTGCCTGGGCCACTGAAGAAAACCACGTCGGTGGAAAAATGCGGCGAAACATTCCTCAAGGGCATCGAAGGGCGGAAGTCGCGAATCTACTGCCCGGGATGGGTCGGGTTGACGCGGTGGATGCGGCCCCTGATTGCCACGCCGCTCGCTGAGCGAGACATCCGCAAGTTCACTCCCGACCTGCTGCCAAGGATGGACGCCGAAGCAGCCGCGCTCGGCCGCCATTTCAGTGAGCGCACCGAAGCGCTGGAAAAGCATTGATCCAGCGAATCGGTGTGGTTCTGGCGATCGTCGCGCTGCTCGCTGCCTGCAGCACCAAGGGCGCGGAGGAGACACCGAAGTCATCGCCGCCGCCGAGTCCGGCTGCCGTGACGCCTGAGCAGGCCCGCGCAATCGCGAAGGAGGCCTACATCTACGGCTTCCCGATGGTCGACAACTACCGGGTGCAGTACGCGTATTTCGTCAACAAGGAGGATCCCGAGTACAAGGGCGGCTGGAACGAGATTCACAACACCGCACGGGTTTACACCCCCGAGGACAAGGCGATTCAGACGCCCAACTCGGATACCCCCTACTCGGCAGTGGGTGCCGACCTGCGCGCCGAACCGTTGGTGTTGACTGTCCCGCCGATCGAACAGGACCGGTACTACTCGCTGCAGTTTGTCGACGCCTACACGTACAACTTCGCGTACGTCGGCAGCCGCACCACAGGCAACGGTGGCGGGAAATATCTTCTGGCGGGACCGAATTGGAAGGGCGACAAACCCGAGGGCATCAACGAGGTGATCCGCTCGGACACCGACCTTGCGTTCGTGCTGTACCGAACCCAGCTGTTCGGCCCGTCCGACATCGACCAGGTCAAGAAGGTCCAGGCCGGCTACCGGGTGCAGCCGCTGTCGGGGTACTTGAACCAGCCGCCACCTGCGCCTGCAGCGGCCATCGACTTCGTGCCGCCGCTGACCCCGGACCAGCAGAAGACGTCACCGCAGTTCTTCGAGATCCTCAGCTTCGCTCTGCGGTTCGCACCCACGCTGCCCTCCGAAAAGGACCTGCGCGCCCGCTTCGAAACGATCGGCATCGGCCCTGAGGGCAATTTCGAGGCCGACAAGCTGACGCCGGAGATGCGGTCGGCGATCGAGGGTGGGATGGCCGACGCCTGGGCCGAGTTCAACACGTTCAAGAAGGACAAGGTCGATACCGACCAGGTGAGCTCCGCGGATTTCTTCGGGACGGCGGCGGACCTCAAGGACAACTACCTGTACCGGATGGCCGGCGCGGTGCTGGGGATCT
>JAVRPX010000139.1:0-6607 GCA_032161985.1 Mycobacterium sp. | reverse complement strand
CCGTGCTGAACGCGTTGAGCACGACCGCGCTCACCATCATCGCGATGCGCACCGGAAGCGAGGTCGGCGTCGGCAACAGCCAGAGCCCGGCGTCGACGGTGACCGCGATGACGATGACGTTGGCGATCGTGCCGATGCCCGGCCGGTTCCGCAGCGGAATCCAGGCCAGTAGTACTGCGACACCGACCACGGCCGACGCGACACCGATCGTCATGCCGGTGTGGCGGGTCAGGCCCTGGTGGAAAACGTCCCACGGGTCCAGGCCCAGGCCAGCGCGCACCATGACGGCCATCGAGAAGCCGTAGCCGCACAGCCCGACCAGCAGCGCCGTCCCTCGGGCCGCGGCCCTACGCATGGTGTGGGAAGCGAATCCTGATGACTTCCAGCTCGCGCTGCACCCGTTCGGCATCACGGTCGAGGAATTCGGCGGGGATGCGCTCCGCCGGCTTGAAGATCCGGCCCAACGGCCGTGCGATTCGAGATGTCCAGTTCGTACTCATGACTCGATAATCCGAACAACTGGCTTGCTCTTCAATAGCCAGTTGGCGCATACTGGCCTCAAATGACGATCGAAATGGTCACCAGAGCGCTCGATGTGGACCTTTTGGCCCGCGAACTCGGGAACTGGCGCACGTCCAGTCGAAGCGGACCGGCCTATCAGGGTCTCGCCGACGGCGTCCGGATGCTGATCATCGATGGGCGCCTGCCCGTCGGTGCCCGGCTGCCAAGCGAACGCGCGCTCGCCGACGCACTGCGGGTTTCCCGTACGACGGTCACCGCCGCCTACACGCAGCTGCGCGAGGACGGCTATCTCAACGCGCGCCGCGGTGCGCGCAGCACCACCGCACTGCCTCTAGTACCAGCCCCCTCCCCCGTCGCCGCGACCCCAGGGCGGGTCAACCTGGCTCATGCCGCGCTTTCCGCACCGCCCGCCGTGCACGACGCGTTCATCGAGGCGACGCATCGGATGGGGCCGTACCTCCAAGACATCGGGATCGATCTCACCGGGCTCGCGCCGCTGCGTGAGGCCATCGCCCAAAGATATTGCACGCGAGGGCTTCCCACCGCACCCGATGAGGTTATGGTCACCACCGGCGCGCTGCATGCGATCTGTTTGATCATGGCCGCATACATCCAACCGGGCGACCGAGTACTCGTCGAACAACCCACGTACCACGGCGTGCTGTCAGCGATCACGGCCGCAGGCGCACGACCTGTGCCGGTTGCCATGGCCTACGACGGCTGGGAACTCGACGCCGTGCAAACGGCGATCCGGCAGCTGTCACCGAGCCTTGCCTATCTGATTCCCGACAACCAGAACCCCACTGGCCTGACCATGCCTGCCGAAGATCGAAAGCATCTGGCGCACATCATTTCTGACACCCGCACCCGCACCATCATCGATGAGACGATGACCGATGTGTGGCTCGACGAGCCGGTGCCGGCACCGGTGGCGGCGGCCGTAACGTCGCGGCGCGACCTCGTCCTCACCGTCGGCTCGATGTCCAAGTCATTTTGGGGCGGGCTGCGGATTGGCTGGATTCGCGCCGAGCGCGGCACGTTGGCGACGATCGCGGCGGTCCGTCCGTCGATCGACATGGGCACGCCGATCGTCGAACAACTCGCTGCCGCAAGGCTTCTCGAGAAGCCCGACGAGGTCTTACCCGAACGACGCGAGATCTTGGAGAACCGTCGCGACCTACTGGTGTCGCTGCTGAGTCAGCACATTCCAGAATTTCAACCCGGCCCGGGACGCGGCGGCATGGCGCTGTGGGTCCAGCTGCCCTCCCCGATGAGTTCCGCGCTGTCGGCCGCAGCGTCTCGTCTGGGCCTGGACCTGCCGTCCGGTCCCCGTTTCGGCGTCGACGGCAGTCTGGAGCGGTTCCTGCGAATCCCCTACACACTGCCAGAAGACCAGTTGGTCGAGGCGGTGGACCTGCTGGCGCGCGCCTGGCGGGCGGTTACCGGGACCGCGGCGCCCGAACCTGGCGCCGTGGTCGTGTAGCTCTTTGACTGTCAGCTCTTTCAGGGGATGAGGAGCCAGCGGCCGCGCTGACCGCCGCCGGCGACGTTCTCGAATGCCTTTGCCGCATCGCGTAGAGGCACCCGGCCGGCCACTCGCAATTCCAGCGTGCCCTCAGCGGCGAGTCCGAGCAGCCCGGCAATGGCCTCGCTGGTGGGCTCCACGCTGACGGTATGCACCGTGATCCCTCGTTCGGCAGCGACGGGCGAACCAGGGGCCACGCCGACGAACGATCCGCCGTCGCGGACCGCTTCCAGCGCCGACTCGAGCAGGACCGCCGCGTCGAGCACGGCATCGAAGGACCGACCGGCCAGCTCGACCACAGGTTCGGCGCCCGCGCGCGCCAGGAACTCCGCATCGGACTCCCGGGCCAGTGCGGTGACCCGCCAGCCTGCGCGGGAGGCCAGAACGATGGCGTGCCCACCGACAGCGCCGGCGCCGCCGGTGACCAGCAAGGTCCGCCCGTCAGCAGGCCCGAGCAGATCGAGAGCCTGGCGAGCGGTGAGCGCGTTGAGCGGGAGCGAGGCGGCCTCGGCCAGGTCGAGGCCGTCGGGGACGAGGGCGACGGCGTCGGCGGGCAGCACCGTTTCGTCGGCATGGGTGCCGACGCCCGGCTTGAGGCCAATCACGTGAAGGATCCCGGCGACCCTGTCGCCCGGGCTCAGGCCGGTGACCTCGCCGCCGACCTCGCTGATCGTCCCGCTGACGTCCCAGCCGAGCCCGACCGGGTCGGGCAGTCCGGCCAGCTCGCGCACCGGCCCGGTCAGCACCCCGACGTCGACGGGGTTGACCGCGGCGGAAGCAACCCGGATCCGGACGTCAGTGGGCCCGAGCTCGGGCGGGGCGACCTCTTCGAGGACTGGCGAGGCGCTGGTGGAGTATGCGAGTAGTGCATGCATGGGGACCTCCTCTTCTTCATCTATGGACTCCACCAGACTGCGCGAAGTACTCTCTATTGGGAAGTAGACACCCGAAAGTGGTGTACGCACCTGAAGGAGAGCCATGCCGACGATGACCGCTCAACAGCGGCGAGACGAGGCCAGGGTCGAGTTCGACGCCTACCTTGCGGAATGCCCGAGCCGCAAGCTGCTCGACCGCATCGCCGACAAGTGGGTGGCTCTTGTAGTCAAGTCTCTGGGCGACGGTCCCAAGCGCTACTCCGAGGTGTCTCACCAGCTCGCAGGCGTCAGCCAGAAGATGCTGACCCAGACGCTGCGCAGTCTCGAACGCGACGGCGTGCTAACGCGGACCGTGACTCCCTCGGTTCCGGTCCGGGTGGACTACGAGCTCACGCCGCTGGGTGAGTCGCTCGCCGGTGTACTCGGGCAACTCAAGATGTGGGCGGAGCAGCACATGCCCGAAGTCGACGTGGCACGCGCCGACTACGACGCGCGACAGCAATAGGTCGTCTATCGGTCGCGTTCAGCCCTTCATCAGTTCGCCGACATGCGCGCTGACCGAATCCGCAAGACCCTGAAGGTCGTAACCACCTTCCAACACCGCGACGAGGCGGCCTTCGCAGTGCGTCTCCGCCGATTTCATCAGTTCGCGTGTCGCCCAGGCGAAATCCTCCGCCGTCATGAGCAACGAACCCAGCGGATCGCGTTCATGGGCATCGAATCCGGCCGAGACGATGATGAGCTCCGGCCTGAACGCGTCGAGCGCAGGCAGGATTCGGTCCTCGAAAGCCTCGCGGAGTTCGGCGCCGCCGTCGCCGGCCGCCAAGGGCGAATTGAAGATATTGCCCACACCGGTTTCGTCCGTTGCACCCGTTCCGGGAAACAGCGGCATCTGATGGGTCGAGGCGTACAGCACGCTCGGATCGGAGTAGAAGATCTGCTGAGTGCCGTTGCCGTGATGGACGTCGAAGTCGACGATCGCGACCCGCGTCAGGCCATACTTCCGTTGCGCATGACGCGCGCCGATGCCGATGTTGTTGAACAGGCAGAAACCCATCGCCCGTTCCGTTTCGGCATGGTGGCCCGGCGGGCGGCACGCGACGAAAGCGTTCTGCACTTCGCCATCGAGAACCTTGTCGACCGCCTGCAGCGTGCCACCGACGCCGCGCAGCACGACCTCCCACGTCGACGGCTCCATCATGGTGTCGCCGCCGTCGAGATAGACATAACCGGCATCCGGGCGCGCCTCCGCCAACGCATCGACATAGCGGTTGGTGTGCACGTAGCGCGTCGTATCGAGATCGGCGACGTCGGCCTCTTCGCGCACCAGCGGATCGAACTGGGGCTGGCCGAGCACCGCCTCGACCACGCGGTAGCGGTCGGGCCTCTCGGGATGGCCGGGTTCGGTCTGGTGATTGGCGAAGCTCGAATGGTGCAGAAGCAGCGTTGCCATGAGTAGGAGCCTATCGGATACTGTATGCAGATTCCCTGCTAACTTATGACTTCCGGAGTGGCGGTATCACTCGTCGTCGGGGATCTCGACGCGGCGCACCACGCCGTCCATCGCATCGGCGGCCTCGATCTCGGCACGGGTGATGCCAAGGATGAACAGCACCGTATCGAGATACGGGTTGCTCAACGACGCGTCGGCGACCTCGCGCAGCGCGGGTTTGGCGTTGAATGCCACGCCCAGCCCGGCGGCGGCGAGCATGTCCATGTCATTGGCGCCGTCACCGACGGCCACCGTCTGCGCCATCGGCACGCCGGCCTGCTGCGCGAAGTCCCTCAGCGCCTTGGCTTTTCCGGCCCGATCGATGACCTGCCCGATGACGCGACCGGTCAGCTTCCCGTTGACGATCTCGAGTTCGTTGGCCGCGACGAAGTCCATCTCCAGCTCGTGTGCAAGCGGGTCGATCACCTGACGGAAACCACCCGATACGATTCCGCAGTAATACCCCAGCCGCCGCAACGTGCGCAGTGTGGTGCGTGCCCCTGGTGTGAGCTCGATCTGCTCCCCGACCTCTTCGAGCACCTCCGCAGGCATACCGGCGAGCGTCGCCACCCGGCGGTGCAGCGACTCTGCGAAGTCCAGCTCGCCTCGCATGGCCGCCTCGGTGATCTCAGCGACCGCGGCGTGTGCGCCGACTCGATCGGCCAGCATCTCGATGACCTCGCCCTGGATCAGTGTGGAGTCGACGTCAAAGACGATGAGCCGCTTGGCCCGTCGCGACAGGCTGTAGTCCTCGAGCGCGATATCGACAGCCTCGTCGACCGCGACCCGCGCCAGCGCCTTCTGCAGTTGTCCGTAGACCGCACCGGGCGGCACCGAGACCCGCAGCTCCAAACCCGTTACGGGATAGTCGGAGACGCCGCGGATGAAGTCGATGTTGACGCCGAGCGCGGCGACCTCGCGGGCCACCACGCCGAACGACTCCGCGGTGATGGGGCGGCCGAGCACGACGATGGTGTGGGTCGACGGTTCCCGCATTACGGGTAGGTCATCGCTGCGCTCGACCGTGACGTCCAGACCGACGCCGTGGATGGCGGCCTCGACCTCATCGCGTAACAGCGGCCCGCCGGCCACTGCCGATGCCCCGGCGACCAGCACGCCCAGCGTCAGTCGGCCGCGGATGACGACCTGTTCGACGTTGAGCAGCTCAACCTTGTGCCGGGACAGCACCTCAAAAAGCGCCGATGTCACACCTGGTTGATCGTGTCCGGTGACGGTGATCAGCACCGACACCTTGGGCACATTCACCCCCGACTAACGCCCGCGTGATCCGTTAGGTGCGGACGTTCTCGTTGTCGGCCCGCGTCACATCGCCGTCGTCCGGGCCATGTGCGCGACCGACGTGGGCTTCGGCGCGCATCCGATCCACCATGTGCGGGTAGTGCAGCTCGAACGCCGGCCGCTCCGAACGGATACGCGGCAGTTCGGTGAAGTTGTGCCGCGGCGGCGGGCAACTGGTCGCCCACTCCAGCGAGTTGCCGTAGCCCCACGGGTCGTCGACGGTCACCGGTTCGCCGTAACGCCAGCTCTTGAACACGTTCCAGACGAACGGCAGCATCGACACGCCGAGGATGAATGCCCCGATCGTCGAGACGATGTTCAGCGTGGTGAACCCGTCGGTCGGCAGGTAGTCGGCGTAGCGGCGCGGCATGCCCTCGTCGCCCAGCCAGTGCTGCACCAGGAACGTGGTGTGGAACCCGATGAACGTCAACCAGAAGTGCAGCTTGCCCAGCCGCTCGTCCAGCAGCCGCCCGGTCATCTTCGGGAACCAGAAATAGATGCCGGCGAAGGTGGCGAACACGATGGTGCCGAATAGCACGTAGTGGAAGTGCGCCACGACGAAATACGAGTCGGTCACGTGGAAGTCGATCGGCGGGCTGGCCAACAGCACCCCGGTTAGGCCGCCCAGCAGGAAGGTCACCAAGAAGCCGACGCTGAATAGCATCGGTGTTTCAAACGTCAACTGGCCCTTCCACATTGTGCCGATCCAGTTGAAGAACTTGATGCCGGTGGGGACCGCGATCAGGAACGTCATGAAACTGAAGAAGGGCAGCAGCACCGCACCCGTCGCGTACATGTGGTGTGCCCACACCGCAACGGACAGCGCGGCGATGGACAGCGTCGCGTAGATCAGCGTGGTGTAGCCGAAGATCGGCTTGCGGGAGAACACCGGGA
>JAVRPX010000138.1:0-9590 GCA_032161985.1 Mycobacterium sp. | reverse complement strand
CGTTGCCCTCAGTGCGATAGAAGATGTCGAAGCCCAGATAGTCGAAGTTCCGGCCAGCGGCCTTCCAGCGCTCGAGTTCGGCGTCCATGCCGTGAGGCTACTGCTCGCGCTAACTAGTCGAGGCGCTCGCTGACTTCGCGTTCGGCGACGGTCGCGCCGAGCGCGGCCACCCAGCCCGTGATCTGGCGGGCGATGTTGCGGTCGGTCAGGCCGACCTCGGCCAGCACCTCACCCCGCGACGCCTGCGCGAAGAACTCCTGCGGCAACCCGACGTCGCGGCACGGCACGTCGATCTCGGCGCGCCGCAGCGCCGCCGACACGGCCGAGCCGACACCCCCTGCGACGCCGTTGTCCTCGACGGTGACCACCAGCTTGTGCGCCTGTGCCAACTCGCCGATCGCGTCGGGCACCGGCAGCACCCAGCGCGGGTCAACCACCGTCACGCCGATGCCCTGGTTACGCAGCAGCTCGGCGACCGCCAGCGCCATCGACGCGAATGGCCCGACCGCAACCAGCAGCACGTCGTCGGACAGACCGTCGGCCGGCACCGCGAGCACGTCGACACCGCCCCGCCGCTCGAGCGCCGGAATGTCTTCGCCCACATCCCCTTTCGGGAAACGCAGGGCGGTGGGACCGTCGTCGGTGTCGAGCGCCTCGCCGAGCTCTTCGCGCAGCCGAATGCCGTCACGCGGTGCGGCGACGCGCATGCCCGGCACGATGCCCAGCATCGACAGGTCCCACATACCGTTGTGGCTCGCGCCGTCGGGGCCGGTGACGCCGGACCGGTCCAGCACCATGGTCACCGGCAGCTTGTGCAGCGCCACGTCCATGATGACCTGGTCAAACGCCCGGTTGAGGAACGTCGAGTAGATGGCCACCACCGGATGCAGGCCACCCAACGCCAGCCCCGCGGCCGACGTCATCGCATGCTGCTCGGCGATGCCGACATCGAAGAAGCGGTCGGGGAACCGTTGCCGGAACACGCTCAGTCCGGTCGGGCCCGGCATGGCAGCGGTGATCGCCACGACGTCGCGCCGCTTGGCGCCGTAGGCGATCAGCGCCTCGGAGAATGTCGACGTCCAGCCAGGCCCCGGGATGGAGGTGGCCAGACCGGTGTGCGGGTCGATGACCCCGCAGGAGTGCATCTGGTCGTCCTCGTCGTTCTCGGCAGGCGGGTAGCCCATGCCCTTGCGGGTCACGACGTGCACGATGACCGGTGCGTTGAAGCCCCGCGCGTTGCGCAGCGCGCTCTCCACCGCGTGCTCATCGTGGCCGTCGATCGGCCCGACGTACTTCAGGCCGAGGTCGGTGAACATCACCTGCGGCGACAACGCGTCCTTGATGCCGGCCTTGACGCTGTGCAGGCACTGGTAGCACAGCTCGCCGACGAGTGGCACGCCGCGCAATGCCCTCTTGCCCTCGTCGAGCACCTTCTCGTAGCCCGGCTGCAGCCGGAGCCCGGCCAGGTGTTCGGCGAAGCCACCGATCGTGGGTGCGTAGCTCCGGCCGTTGTCGTTGACCACGATGATGACCGGTCTGCGCGCCGCGGCGATGTTGTTCAGCGCCTCCCAGCACATGCCGCCGGTCAGCGCCCCGTCGCCGACGACAGCGACCACATGCCGGTTGCGGTGACCCGAGAGCTCGAACGCCTTGGCAAGCCCGTCGGCGTAGGACAGCGCCGAACTCGCATGGCTGGACTCCACCCAGTCGTGCTCGCTCTCGTCGCGCGACGGATAGCCCGAAAGGCCGCCCTTTTTGCGCAGCGTGTCGAAGTCGTGGCAGCGACCCGTCAGCATCTTGTGCACGTAAGCCTGATGGCCGGTGTCGAAGATGATCGGATCGTGCGGCGAGTCGAACACGCGATGCAGCGCCAGAGTGAGCTCCACCACGCCGAGATTGGGGCCGAGGTGCCCGCCCGTCGCAGCGACCTTGTGAATCAGGAATTCGCGGATTTCCTGTGCCAGATCGCCCAGCTGGTTCTGAGAAAGGTGCTGCAGATCGGCGGGACCGCGGATCTGTTCAAGCATTAGGTCAGTGTACGCAGGGGCCCATGCCTCAGTCTTGTCGAGACTCGTAGATGTCGGGCACACCGTCGTCGTCTGAGTCAGCAGTCTCCAAGAGATGAATGCGCCGGTACGCGGCGTTGCGGCTCAACAACACAACGGAAGCCAGTACACCTGCGATAACGGACCCGACGAGCACCCCGATCTTGACGTCGTCCCCTGCCGCGGTGCCGTGTCCGAACGCAAGTTCACCGATTAATAACGAAACTGTGAAGCCGACGCCTGCAAGTATTGAGACGCCGAGCACATCGCGCCACGCGAGGTCGTCGTCGAGTTTCGCGCCGGTGAATTTGGCCAACAGGAAAGCGGTGCCGAGCACGCCGAGCGGCTTGCCGAGCACCAGGCCCGCGATGACGCCCAGTGTGACCGGATGGACCACGGCGTCGCCGAATCCAGACCATCCGCCGACCGTCACGCCTGCGGCGAAAATCGCGAACACGGGCACCGCGAAGCCCGCGGACAGCGGCCGCATCCTGTGTTCGAAGTCCTCGGCCGACGCGTGCCGTCCGAGCACCGGCACAGTGAAACCCAACACCACCCCCGCAACCGTGGCGTGTACGCCGCTGGCATGTACCAACGCCCAGGCCACCACGGCCAGCGGCGCGAGTAGCCACCACTGATGGATCCCGCGCTGCACCGCCAGCCCGAACAGTCCGATCGGGATGAGTGCGAGCGCTAGAGGGCCGAGGGACAGATGATCGGTATAGAAGACGGCGATGACGGTGATGGCGAGGAGATCGTCGACCACCGCGAGGGTCAGTAGAAAAGTACGCAGCGCGGTAGGTAGATGGGTGGATAGCACCGCGAGCACCGCAAGCGCGAACGCGATGTCGGTGGCGATCGGCACCGCCCACCCGTCAAGGTTTTCGGAGCGTCCCGCCGCCAGATTGATCGCAATGAAGATGGCGGCCGGCACGATCATGCCGCCAATCGCCGCAGCGATGGGCAACGCCGCCCGCCGCGGATCGCGTAGATCGCCGGCGACGAACTCGCGCTTGAGCTCCAGTCCGACGACGAAGAAGAAGATCGCCAACAGGCCGTCGGCGGCCCACGCCGAGACGCTAAGTCGCAGATGCAGAGATTCGGGACCGAACGCGAACTCGGACATCGCCTGGTAGGCGTGCGACCACGGCGAATTGGCCCACCCGACAGCCACTCCCGCGGCCACGAGCAGCAGCACGCCGCCGACGGTTTCCTCGCGGAGAATCTCGGCGAACCGCTTGGCCTCCGACCATGAGCCCCGGGTCAGTAGGCGACTGCGGGTCTTGTCGTGGCTATTGCTCATCGTCTGCTCATCGTGCGCTCTCCGGTCGGCGTTCATCCATCGCCGACCAGCCTTCCCGGCACACCTGGGGTCAAGGTAGCAGCCGTCCGCCCGAAAACGGAGCGCCCCACTGCGCGATCCGGCAGGATACCGTGAACTGTCATGATCATCGAACAGCAAAGCATCGTCGATGCACCCGCCGAACAGGTGTGGGCACGAGTGGTCACACCTGAGGGCATCAACGACGAAGTGCGGCCGTGGATGACCATGTCGATGCCACGCGGGGCGAAATCACTCACCGTCGACACCGTGCCGGTCGGTACGCCGATTGGACGCTGCTGGTTGCGACTGCTCGGCGTCGTGCCGTTCGACTACGACCGCCTCACCATCGCAGAACTCGTTCCAGGACGAAGTTTCGACGAACAATCGACGATGATGAGCATGCGTCGGTGGCGCCACGAACGCAGCGTCACACCCGACGGCGATGGGAAAACCGTTGTGCGCGATTGCATCACGTTCGAGCTTCGCGCGCCTCTGCGTCTAGCGACGCCTGCCGTGGCGACTGGCCTGCGCGCCTTGTTCGGGCACCGGCATCGGCGCCTGCAGAACCATTTCGCTAGCGGGTGAGCACTGCCACGCACTCGACATGGTGCGTCAGCGGGAACGAGTCGAATACCCGCAGATCCTCGACGGTGTACCCGTGCCCGAGATACAGCCCGACGTCGCGGGCAAAAGACGCCGCCTCGCAACCGATGTGGACCACCCTGGGCACCTCGGCGGCGGCCAGAAGGTCGATCACCTCGCGGCCTGCCCCGGACCGCGGCGGGTCCAACACCGCCACGTCGGCGCGCCCGGCCTGCGGGCCCAGCGCCCGGCGCACCGAGTCGGTCACCACCGACACCCAGCCGAAGTCGGCCAGTGCTTCGCGCGCCGACCGCGACGCCCCGCGGGACGTGTCGACGGTGACGACGCGTCCCCGCTCGCCGACGGCCTGTGCCAGTACCGCCGCGAAAACCCCTGCCCCGCCGTACAAATCCCACGCCGTCATGCCGGCGTCGAGTTGCGCCAAGTCGGCCACCAGGTCGCTGTAGATCCGGGCGGCGTCGCGGTGCGCCTGCCAGAACGCGGTCACCGGCACCCGCCAGATTCGCTCCCCGACCCGCTGCACCGCCTCGTAGTTGCCGTCAACCACCTGAGTCGTCGTCTTTCGCCCGGTCCGCGGCCCCGACTGCACAACGTGCCGGTCACCGTCGTCGTCGACCGCCACGTGCAGCTGTGCCCCCGGCGGCCACACCCAGTCGTTGAGCCCGTCGAGCATGCCGGCGGGAAGCTGCGCGCAGTTCAGCTCCGTGACCAGCTCCGAGCTGTGATATCGGTGAAAGCCCGCCCGGCCCTCGCCCGATGTGTCGAGCCGCACCCGGGTCCGCCACCCGGTGGCGCAGGCGTCTCCGACCGGTTCGGCAGCGGCGGAGTCCTCGTCGCGCCACTGGTAGCCGCCCAGCCGGGCCAACTGGTTGGCGACGACGGCACCCTTCAGCTTGCGGGTGGCATCGGGTTCGGCGAACGCCAGATCGCAGCAACCGGCGCCGTCCACGCCCGCGATCGGGCACAGCGAGTCGATGCGGTCGGCCGACGGCTCGATCACCTCGACAACGTCGGCGTGCCAATACGATCCGTGGTCGCCGACAACGCGGACCTTGACCGTCTCCCCGGGCAGCGCGTACCGCACGAACACGACCCGGCCCTCGTGGCGCGCAACACAGCTGCCGCCGTTGGCCGGTGGCCCGGTGGTCAGCGTCAGTTCCGTCGGCCAAGCTGGCGGCTCGGCGACCTCTTCACTCACTCCAGGAAGCCCTTGCGTATGTCACCCGGAGCCGCATGCGACTGCAGCGTCTTGAGCCGCTCCGACGAATTCAATTGCCACGGAACAGATGTCACCATCACATTCGGCATGAACAGCAGCCTGCCCTTCAGCCGCAGCGCACTCTGGTTGTGCAGCACCTGTTCCCACCAGTGCCCGACAACGTACTCCGGGATGAACACGGTGACCACGGTGCGCGGCGACTCTTTGCTGATCCGCTTGACGTAGTCAAGCACTGGGCGGGTGATCTCTCGATACGGCGAGGCAATCACCTTGAGCGGCACGCTGATATCGCTGTCTTCCCATTTATGTACCAGCTCGCGCGTCTCGCCGTCGTCGACGCTGACCGTAATGGCCTCGAGCATGTCGGGCCGGGTGGCGCGGGCGTAGGCCAACGCCCGCATCGTCGGCAGGTGCAGCTTCGACACGAGTACGACGGCGTGGTTGCGGCTGGGCAACATCATGCCGCCCTCCTCGGATGCGGCCTGTTCCTCCAATTCGCGGACGACCGTGTCGTAGTGCTTGTGAATCATCTTCATGATGACGAACAGTGCGCCCATCGCAAGGATCGCGATCCACGCCCCGGCGAGAAACTTCGTCACCACCACGATGATCAACACCGTTCCGGTGCAGATGAACCCGATTGTGTTGATCACTCGGGACCGCATCATGTGGGCCCTGACGGCCCCGTCGGTTTCGGTGCGTAGCAGCCGCGTCCAGTGCCGCACCATGCCGATCTGGCTGAGCGTGAACGACACGAACACCCCGACGATATACAGCTGGATCAGCGCGGTTACCTCGGCGCGGAACGCGACGACGAAGGCGACTGCCGCGAACGCCAAGAACAGAATTCCGTTGGAAAACGCCAGCCGATCGCCGCGGGTATGCAGCTGTCGCGGCAGGAAACGGTCTTGAGCCAGAATCGATCCCAGCACCGGGAAGCCGTTGAACGCGGTGTTGGCGGCCAGCACCAGGATCAGCGCGGTGACCCCGGCGATGAGATAGAGCCCGATCGGGAAATTGTGGAATACCGCGTCGGCCAATTGCGCGATGAGCGTTTTCTGGTGGTAATCGGGTGGCGCACCGATCAGCTGCTCGTGCGGGCGCTCCGCCATCTTCGCGCCTGTCGCCCTGGCCAGCATGATGATGCCCATGAACAACGAGACCGAGATGATGCCCAGCAGCAGCAGCGTGGTTGCCGCGTTGCGCGACTTGGGTTTCCGGAAGGCAGGCACCCCGTTGCTGATCGCCTCGACGCCGGTCAGCGCCGCACTGCCCGACGAGAACGCACGGGCGATCAGAAACACCAACGCGAAACCGAGCACGTCGCCGTGTTCGGAGTGCAGGTCGAAACCGGCCGATTCCGCGCGCAACGGCTCACCGAGGACGTAGATCTGAAAGAAACCCCAGGCGAGCATGATGTACATCCCGACCATGAACGCGTAGGTGGGGATCGCGAACGCGGTGCCCGACTCGCGGATGCCGCGCAAGTTTATGGATGCCAACAGCAGGATCGCGATGACCGCGAACAAAACCTTGTGCTGATTGATGAACGGAATCGCCGAACCGATGTTCGACATCGCCGAGGACATCGACACCGCGACCGTGAGGACGTAGTCCACGAGCAGCGCGCTTGCCACCGTCAGGCCTGCCGTGTGCCCAAGGTTGGTTGTGACCACCTCGTAGTCGCCGCCGCCAGAAGGGTACGCGTGCACGTTCTGTCGATAGCTGGCGATGACGATCAGCATGACTGCCGCGACCGCGAGACCGATCCATGGCGCCATCGAGATGGCAGAGAGGCCGGCCACCGACAACACCAGGAAGATTTCCTCGGGGGCGTACGCAACCGAGGACAGGGCATCGGACGCGAAGACCGGCAGCGCTATCCGTTTGGGCAAGAGCGTGTGCGCCAGCCGGTCGCTGCGGAACGGTCGGCCGAGAACCAACCGCCGAGCAGCGGTCGAAAGCTTAGACACGAGAGCCAAGAGTAAGCCCACGAGCGAATGGCTGTAGCGTTCCGTGTGCGGAGATTCGCAGGCAGTATTTCTCGGACCGCAGCCGAAAGGATCACCAGGTGCGTGTAGTGGTCATGGGATGCGGCCGGGTGGGCGCATCACTGTCGGACAGCCTGGCCAGAATCGGCCACGACGTAGCCGTGATCGATCGCGACAGCACGGCATTTCATCGCCTGTCCCCCGAGTTTCCCGGCGAGCGTGTGCTGGGGATGGGGTTCGACCGCGACGTCCTGCTGCGGGCAGGCATCGAGGAGGCCGGCGCGTTCGCGGCCGTCTCGTCGGGCGACAACTCCAACATCATCTCGGCGCGGGTGGCCCGCGAGACGTTCGGCGTCGAGCGCGTCGTGGCCCGCATCTACGACGCCAAGCGCGCGGCGGTCTACGAACGTCTCGGCATCCCGACGGTGGCCACCGTGCCGTGGACGACCGACCGGCTGCTCAACGTGCTGACCCGTGAGACCGAGACCACGAAGTGGCGCGACCCAACCGGCAACGTCGGGGTGACCGAGCTGGCGCTGCACGAGGACTGGGTCGGCCATCGGATCACCGACCTGGAGGGGGCCACCGGCGCTCGCGTGGCGTTCATGATCCGGTTCGGCGCTGGCCTTCTGCCGGATCCGAAAACCGTTATCCAGAACGGCGATCAGGTGTACATGGCGGCGATCGCCGGACACATCGCCGAAGCCCTTGCCATTGCGGCGCTGCCGCCCAGCGAGGACATCGAGAGCGCATGAAGGTCGCCATTGCCGGGGCCGGGGCCGTCGGCCGGTCCATCGCCCGCGAACTCGTCGAGAACCACGACGTCACGCTGCTGGAACGCAATCCCGACCACATCGACGTAGACGCGATCCCCGCCGCCCACTGGCGCCTCGGCGACGCATGCGAGCTGACCCTGCTGGAGTCGGTGAAGCTCGAGGAGTTCGACGTGGTGATCGCCGCGACCGGCGACGACAAGGCCAACGTGGTGGTCAGTCTGCTCGCCAAAACCGAGTTCGCGGTGCCGCGCGTCGTCGCGCGCGTCAACGATCCGCGTAACGAGTGGCTGTTCGACGAGAGCTGGGGCGTGGACGTCGCGGTGTCCACGCCACGCATGCTGGCGTCTCTCGTCGAGGAAGCCGTCGCCGTCGGTGATCTGGTGCGGCTGATGGAGTTCCGCAAGGGCCACGCCAACCTGGTGGAGATCACACTGCCCGACGACACACCGTGGGGCGGCAAGCCGGTCAAACGGCTCGAATTGCCGCGCGATGCCGTGCTGGTGACGATTCTGCGCGGCCCGCGGGTGATCGTGCCGGAGGCCGACGAGCCCCTTGAAGGCGGCGACGAGTTGCTGTTCGTGGCCACCACGGACGTCGAGGATGAGCTGCAGGAGTTGCTGCTGCATCGGCAGTCGCGCTGAGTCAGCGCCTGCCGTAGGCGGGCGGCGGAGTCACCCGGTCGTGGCACTCGGCCGCCGAAGCCGGTGAGACACGCTTCATGTCGCTCTGCGCATTGCTGATGCCCAACGCCGAGATCACCCCGGCGACCGCCAACAGTCCAGCCGTCACCAGCACGCCCTGCCGGAACCCGTCGAAATCGACTGTGCCGCCGATGATCACACCCGCGAACGCGATCGCGATCAGCCCCGCGATCCGGGAGATCGCGTTGTTGATCGCCGATCCGATCCCGCTTTGAGCGGGATCGACCGCGGCCAGGATCGCCGCCGTCAACGGTGACACCGTGATCGTCAGCCCGAGGCCGAACACCACCAGGCCCGGCAGCATCTGTGTCCAGAAGTTGAACGGCTCCTCGGCGCGGGACATCAACAGGTAGCCGATGGCCGCGATCAGCGGACCGACGGCCATGAACACCCGTGGCCCGTGCACACCAGCCAGCGTGCCGAACCGGCGGGCCAAGAAGAACGACAGCACAGGCACCGGCAGCGTGGCCAGCCCCGCCGCGGTGGCCGACAGCCCGGCCGTCTCCTGCAGGAACAGTCCGACGACGAGCATGCCGAGCGAGACCGCGGCGTAGAGGAACACCGTGGCCAGATTCCCGACCGCGAAGTTTCGGGCGGCGAAGATGTGCAGCGGCATCATCGGATTAGGTGCGCGCCGCTCCCACCACGGGAACGCGATCAGGCAGGCAACGCCGATCACCAAGCTGACGACGACCGCAGTGTTCGAGAAGCCCAGCCGCTGTCCCTCGATGAGCGCGTACACCGCGCCGGTGAGGCCTACCGCGTTGAGGGTGGCGCCGACGTAGTCGATGCGCGCGGAGCGGGCCTCAGCGTCTGGCCGGCTCGCCGACGTGGCGAACTCGTCGGCAGGCAGCCTGGTCGTCAGGTAGAGCGTCACGGCCAACGGCACGACATTGACCGCGAAGATCCACCGCCACCCCACCGCGTCGAC
>JAVRPX010000137.1:0-2661 GCA_032161985.1 Mycobacterium sp. | reverse complement strand
GTGATGACCGGCTTCCGGGTGAGCCGATCCGGTTGGTACGGCGTCGATCCCGTGGACGCCGACCTGTTCACCTTCGGCAAGGTGATGAGCGGTGGGCTGCCCGCCGCAGCGTTCGGCGGCCGCCGCGAGGTGATGGAGCGGCTCGCCCCCCTCGGGCCGGTGTATCAGGCGGGCACCCTGTCGGGTAACCCGGTCGCCATGGCCGCAGGGCTGGCGACGCTTCGGGCCGCGGACGACGCCGCGTATGCCGCGCTGAACGACAACGCCGATCGGCTGGCAGGACTGCTCGGCCAGGCGCTGAGGGACGCCGGTGTGGCACACCAGGTTCAGCGCGCGGGGAATATGCTCAGCGTGTTCTTTTCCGACGGGCCGGTCCACGACTTCGCGGCCGCACGCGCGAGTGAGACGTGGCGCTTTCCGCCGTTCTTTCACGCTCTGCTTGACGCGGGCGTCTACCCGCCGCCGAGCGCCTTCGAAACATGGTTCGTCTCAACCGTTCTGGATGACGACGCCTTCTCGCGCATCGCGGACGCCCTGCCCGGCGCCGCCCGCGCAGCAGCGGAAGCGACAAGACCGGCATGACCGAGAAGACGATCGTGCACGTGATGCGTCACGGCGAAGTGCACAACCCCGACAAGATCCTGTACGGCCGCCTGCCCGACTTCCACCTGTCGGAACGGGGACGGGCTCAGGCGCAGGCGGTCGCCGACTGGCTGGCTAGCCGCGACATCGTCTACGTGGTCGCCTCGCCGCTGGAGCGCGCGCAGGAGACGGCAGAGCCGATCGCGACGGGATTGGGTCTCCCCATCGACACCGACGACGACCTGATCGAATCAGCGAACATCTTTCAGGGCGAACGTGTCTCGCCCGGCGACGGTGCGCTGCGCGACCCCCGTAACTGGTGGTACCTGCGCAACCCACGCACGCCGTCCTGGGGGGAGCCCTACACCGAGATCGCGGCGCGAATGACGGCGGCGCTGCACCGGGCCCGGACCAAGGCTGCGGGTCATGAAGCGGTGTGCGTCAGTCACCAGCTGCCGGTCGAAACGCTTCGCCGGGCGATGACGGGCAAGCCGCTGCACCACTTCCCGACGCGGCGCCTGTGCAGCCTGGCCTCGCTGACCTCCTTCTACTTCCATGGCGATTCCTACGTCGGCTGGGGATACGCGGAGCTGGCCGGGAAGTGAAGCGGCTGGTGGCCCTGGCAAGCGCGGCGATGGTCGCGCTCGCTGGCTGCTCCACCGGCCACGACGCCGTCGCGCAGGGCGGCACCTTCGAATTCGTGGCTCCCGGCGGCAAGACCGACATCTTCTACGATCCGCCCGAAAGCCGAGGCCGCCCAGGCCCGTTGGCCGGAACCGAGCTGATGGACCCCGCCAAGACAGTCTCGCTCGACGACTTCACCGGCAAGGTCGTGGTGATCAATGTGTGGGGGCAATGGTGCGGACCGTGCCGTACCGAGATCACCCAGCTGCAGAAGGTGTACGAGGTCACCCGCGCGCAAGGTGTTGAGTTCCTCGGCATCGACGTCCGTGACAACAATCGTGACGCCGCACGCGATTTTATTGTCGACCGCAAGGTCACGTTCCCGTCCATCTATGACCCGTCGATGCGCACCATGATCGCGTTCGGCGGCAAGTATCCGACCACCGTCATCCCGTCCACCGTGGTGCTGGATCGCCAGCACCGGGTCGCCGCGGTGTTCCTTCGTGAACTGCTCGCCGAGGACCTGCAGCCGGTGGTGCAACGGTTGGCGGCCCAGCCGGAGCCGAAGACGTGACCGGGTTTGCCGAAATCGCTGCCGCCGGACCGGTACTGACCGCGTTCGGGGTGTGCGTGCTGGCCGGGCTGGTGTCATTCGCCTCGCCGTGCGTGGTGCCGTTGGTCCCCGGCTACCTGTCCTACCTGGCCGCGATCGTCGGGGTGGAGGAGCAGCCGAGTCAGCTGGCTGTCCGCACGGCACGGCTGCGCGTCGCGGGTGCTGCGGCGTTGTTCGTCGCCGGGTTCACCACGGTGTTCGTCCTCGGCACCGTCGCCGTGTTGGGGATGACGACGTCGCTGATCAGCAATCAGCTTCTGCTGCAACGCATCGGCGGGGTGATCACGATAGTGATGGGCCTGGTGTTCGTCGGCTTTATCCCGGCGCTGCAGCGCGAGGCCCGGTTCACGCCGCGGCAGATCTCCACGCTCGGCGGCGCCCCGCTGCTGGGCGCTGTCTTCGGGCTGGGCTGGACACCGTGTCTCGGCCCGACGCTTACCGGCGTGATCGCCGTGGCATCGGCGACCGAGGGTGCCAACGTGGCCCGCGGTGTCGCTTTGGTCATCGCGTACTGTCTGGGGATGGGACTCCCGTTCGTGCTGTTGGCCTTTGGCTCCGCGCGTGCGGTGCAGGGGCTGGGCTGGCTGCGGCGGCACACCCGCGGTATCCAGATCTTCGGTGGGGTGCTGCTGATCCTCGTCGGCGCTGCGCTGGTGACCGGGCTGTGGAACGACTTCGTGTCGTGGGTACGCGACGCGTTCGTCAGCGACGTGACTCTGCCGATATGAGGCACGTTTCCCCGCGAGCAGACGCAGAAGCACCCGAAAACCGGCGTGTCGGGGGGCTTTTGCGTCTGCTCGCGCTGATGCGCAACACCTGGCGGACCCTGACGTCGATGGGCA
>JAVRPX010000136.1:0-3222 GCA_032161985.1 Mycobacterium sp. | reverse complement strand
GCCACGCAGGAAATAGGCGCCGAACACGATGGCGACGGCGGTCGCGACCGCCAGCGCGCGCTTCTGCGTCAGCGTGAACTCGGTATCCATTGCGGCCACTGGCATACCGTAGCCAGGTTGGGCGTCTGGAACGCCGGTTCGGTCAGCGAATCTGTGAGCCTGCTGCGGACTGGCCGGCGCGTTGGCGTTTGATGAAGCCGATCGACATGCGCTGCATCATGCTCGGCGACAGCCGCGCGAACAGCCACTGGGCGTGTGCCAGTCGCGGTTTGACCAGTATCGCCTTGTTCTTCTCGATGGCGCGCAACGTGTCCCGTGCCAGCCGGTCGGGGTCGTATGCGGTCTTTACGCCCTGCCCCTGCAGGAAGTAATCGCGGCCGACGAATCCGCCCACCGCGCCCTTGTCGAGAATCGGGGTCTCGACGGCTGAGGGGCACACCACCAAGACGCCGACCCCGCGCGAGACGGCTTCCGAACGCAACGCAAGCGACAGCCCGACGACGGCGTGCTTGGTCGTCACGTAGCTGGTGATCTGGCCGGCTGCGGTCAGCCCTGCCATCGACGCGGTGTTGATGATGTGCCCGTAGCCCTGCCGCACCATCAGGGGGTACGCCGCGGCGACACCGTGCACGACGCCGCGGATGTTGACGTCGATGATCGCGTTCCACTGGTCCAGCGTCAGCAGCTCGGTGTCCCCGCCCCACACGATGCCCGCGTTGTTGAACATCAGGTCGAGCCGGCCTGCCCGATCGACGACTTCGTCGACGGCGGCCTGCACCGCCGCCGAGTCGGTGACGTCCAGGCGCGCGGAACGGGCATTGGCGCCAAGCGCTGTGGCGGTGTGTTCGGCGGCGTCGCCGTCGATGTCGGTGCAGACCACCGTGGCACCCACACTCACCAGCGCTCGGCACAGCGCCGCGCCGATGCCCGAGCCTGCGCCGGTGACGATCGCCTGCTTACCTTCGAAACTCATTGCGCCGCAAGCTTCATCACGTGGGCCATGATGTCCGGATAGCGTTTGAGATGGGCGCCCCCGTTGATGTCGAGCACCTCGCCGGTCAGCCACGACGACGCAGGCGAACACAGGTACAGCACGGCGTTGGCGATGTCCTCAGGCGTGCCCGCGCGGCCCAGCGCGGTGTTCTCCAGATACTCCTCGACCACGCCGGGTACTGCGGCGGCCGGCTCGGTCAGCGGCGTGTGCACGAAGCCGGGTGCTACGGCATTGACGCGGATTCCGCGCGGGCCGAGCTCGAGCGCGGCAACCTGAGTGAGCATCGACAGGCCCGCTTTGGCCGCGCAGTACGCGCTCATTCCTGCCGCGGGCTGGCGTCCGTTGAGTGAGCTGATCGACACCAGCGTGCCGCCGGGACCCAGGTTGCGGCCTGCGTGCTTGGCGACGATGAACGCGCCCGTCAGGCAGACATCGATCACGTCGCGGAACTGGTCGACGGGCATGTCGGTGATCAGGCCGACGTTGGAGAACCCCGCGCAGTTGACCACCACATCCACGGGGCCCGTCTGCTCGAATAGGCGCTGCACCGAATCCTCGTTGGTGACGTCGACGGACTCGGCGGTATGGGGGTCACCGAGTTCGGCGGCGCGGCTGCGCGCCCCGTCGGCGTTGCGGTCGGCAACGGTCACATGGTCTCCCTGGGCGGCCAGTGCCTGCGCCGTCGCCCACCCGATTCCGGACGCACCGCCGATCACGACCGCGATGCGATGGCTACCGTTGCTCATGCCCTGGGCCCTTCGACGGCAGAATTAGAACGCGTTCCAACCTAGCGCTTTGGCAGACTCGACCCGTGACCGAACTGAAGATGTCCGATTCGATTTCCGTGGCGATGACACCGGACCAGTTGTATGCGCTGGTGTCGGACGTGACCAGGATGGGTGACTGGAGCCCGATCTGCCGGGCCTGCTGGTGGGACGAGGGCGACGGCCCGCGCGTCGGCGCCTGGTTCACCGGCCGAAACGAGACCCCGGAGCGGACCTGGGAATCGCGTTGTCAGGTGGTGGCCGCCGATCCCGGCCGGAAGTTCGGGTGGGAGGTCAACAACGGCTGGGTGTACTGGGGGTACACCTTCGAACCCGAAGGTGAGGGCACCCGGCTCACCGAGTCGTGGGAATTCCTGCCGCCGGGTATCGCTGGTTTCCGCGAGCGTTTCGGCGACGAGGCCGACGTCCAGATCGCTAACAGACGGGCAGCCGCAGAGAGTGGTATCCCTGCCACGCTCGCGGCGATCAAGCAGGCCGCCGAAGCTTCTCGCGGCTAGGGCTCAGCGCTTGATGCAGCGAAACCCGATGTGGCTCATGCCGGTATCGATGGGTTGCGGTCGGCGGGCGGCGGGGCGGTAGCGCAGGCAGTAGTTGTCGGCGCATAGAAACGAACCACCCTTGATGACCTTGCGGGGCACCCGAAACTGTGGCTGGCGCGGGTCGTAACTGCCTGCCTCGCAGCAGGGATCACCGGCGCGGGTGTCGGCGTACCAGTCGGTGGTCCACTCCCACACGTTGCCTGCCATGTCGACAAGTCCATAGTCGTTGGATGGAAAGGTGCCGACGGCGGTGGTGCGGCCGTACCCGCGGTCGGGACGCCACGGGAAATCGCCATGCCAGTAGTTGGCCAGCCGCTCGCCGGGCCGCTCGGGTTCGTTGCCCCACGTGTACGTCGCGCCGTCGAGACCGCCGCGGGCCGCGACTTCCCACTCCGCCTCGGTGGGCAACGACAGGGCCGCCCACGACGCATAAGCCTCCGCGTCTTCATACGCGACATGCACCACCGGATGATCCGCCCGCTTGTCGATCGACGAGTGCGGGCCAACCGGATGACGCCACGATGCCCCCGGCATCCATGTCCACCACTGGCTGAGGTGACGTAGGTCCACCGGGCCATGAGTACGGGTGAACACCATCGACCCCGGCTGCAGGTTTTCCGCCGGCGCATCGGGGTAGTCCGCAGGATCCAGCGGTCGTTCTGCAACCGTGACATAACCTGTCGCAGAGACGAATTCGGCGAACTCTTCGTTCGTCACCTGGTGGGTCTGTATCGCGAACCTGTCGACGGGGAGAGGCCGTGTCGGTCCCTCCTCGGCGTAGTGCTGCGCGGATCCCAGCACAGCGGTCTGTGCCGGAATCCAGACGAGTTCATTGGTCACTGAAGACGGTCGCCCAGTCGTTGCGCACGCTGACGACGGTCCAG
This sequence comes from Mycobacterium sp., assembly GCA_032161985.1. GTDB lineage: Bacteria > Actinomycetota > Actinomycetes > Mycobacteriales > Mycobacteriaceae > Mycobacterium. The sequence goes on along the minus strand of JAVRPX010000136.1, from coordinate 20 downwards.
TCGTCTCTCGTCGCCTGCTC
>JAVRPX010000135.1:0-2781 GCA_032161985.1 Mycobacterium sp. | reverse complement strand
GACAGGGTGTACACGCCCATGCAGCGACGCATCATTGCTCCGCTCATGCGATGGCTGTGCGTCGGCCTCTACGACCAGTCGGTGCGCGATCTGCTCGGCTTCAGTTGGTCAGAGCGCGACGAATGGCTGCACCACCGCCTCTGTGGTGCGGTGCGAATCATGTTCTCGCTCTTGCCAAAACGGGCGCGAAAGCATCCTCGCGCCCGGGCCGGCCTTGACCGCGCATCGGGACGCGTCCCGGTCGACGCACCACTGCTGCAGACGCCCGCGCGCAACCTGCCGCCGCTGGACAGGCGCGGCCAGCCGATGCACTACTGCCCCGAGGTCTGAGCGCCTCTACTTCGGCCGCGCGTAGGGCGTCCACAGCGCGCCGTCGAAATAGCGCATCTGAGAACGGTTTTGCGGATCGGGGAACCAGCCCGGCTGCACGGGCGGGTAGCGGCCGAAGACGCCACGGGGATCACCGGCCAGGCTCAGCCGGTACTCGAACTCGGCGCGGGCCCGCAACCCCGCATCGCGCACCGCAAGAGCCCGCCTGCGACGTGCGAGGAAAATCAGCAAGCCGATGATGGCCGTGACGGCTAAGGCGTCATACCAGCCGTAGAGCAGCCACCAGAGCGTGAGCAACACCCCGGCGCCCGCCGCCACGGGGTGGCGTCGCAAGAACGACCTGTGCACTTGCTGGTAGAGCATCGCCCTTGATCATACGATTCGGTGGAAGTTTCCCGCGATGGAGCCTCCGTGGTGCCAACTGTGCCGGCCCGGTAACATTCGGCGTTTTTCGCTATGCCTGGGGCGATTTATACGGCACGATTCTCGTGTGCGCGTTCTCCGGTCCCTTGGCAGTGCGGTGATGGCGTTCATCGCCGCCTTGGCCATCGGGCTGGCGTTGACCATCTCCTCGGCCGCGCCCGCGTCGGCGACGACGGCCTCGGCGATGACGCACGCGTACACGCCGCCGCCGTCACCTCTGACCGTGATGATGACCCCGCTGACCGTTGGCGTGCACGTCATCGAGGCGATCGCCGAAGGCATCGCGAACGCTGTCGAGTTCATCGCGACGCCGGCGCCGATCGCCATTCCCGCGACGCATATTGGTACCTAGCCAGTGGTTTGACGCCGGCGCAGACCGGCTAGCTTTGAGGAATGCAGGCGCCAGAGGTACTTGGCGGCCGTTATGAACTGCGGGGCGTTCTGGGGCGCGGCGGCATGGCCGAGGTCCGCGACGGCTGGGATATCCGGCTCGACCGTCCGGTAGCGGTCAAGCTGCTGTACCCGGTGTTCACCACGCAGCCGGACAACCGGATGCGCTTCGAGGTCGAGGCGCGCGCGGCCGCGGCGCTCAACCATCCGCACATCGTGTCCGTCCATGACAGCGGGGAGCACGGCGGAACGCCCTACATCGTCATGGAGCGGTTGTCCGGGCACACACTGGCCGACGAGATCGCGCGGGGACCGTTGCCGCAGCCACAGGTGCGGTCGATCCTGGACGACGTGCTGTCGGCGCTGGCCGCCGCGCATGCGGCAGGCATCCTGCATCGCGATATCAAGCCGGCGAACATCTTGTTCTCGGCATTTGGCGACACGAAGGTGGCCGACTTCGGCATCGCGAAGAGCGCAGGAACCGCCCACACGCTGACGGGCCAGATCGTCGGCACGATGGCGTATCTGTCCGCCGACCGGATTGCGGGCAGACCGGCGTCCGTCGCCGATGACCTATATGCGGTCGGCGTCGTGGGTTACGAAGCACTGGTGGGCCGGCGGGCGTTCCCACAGGAGAACCTGGCCGAGCTGGCCCGGGCCGTCGCCGAGGACACGACGCCGCCGCTGGCCGTGCTGCGTCCCGACGTCGACCCGGCGCTGGCGGCGGTGATCGAACGTGCGATGGCACGCGAGCCTGCGTGGCGGTTCGGTAGCGCCGGCGAAATGCGCGCAGCTCTGGCGGGCCGGGTCGGTCCACCCGTGCGGCAGCCGACGCGGGTGCTCGCCGCCCCGCTGCCCGAGCCGACGACGATGGTGGTCGCACCGCCGCGGCGTAGCCGGTCGCGATGGCTGCTCCTGGCGGCCGCGGTGATCGCGGTGTTGGTCGCGGCGATCGCGTTCATCGTCGATTCGGCGTCGCGCCCCGCCGTGCCCGAGCCCGTCACCACCAGCACTACGGTGCCCCCGCCGGCAACCACTTCAGTGCTGCCGCCGCCGACGACGACGCCGGTCCTGGTGGAGGAACCGCCGCCGCCAAAGAAGCGCGTTGAGAACGGAAACGGCAACGGTCACAAGAAGGGTGGCCGCGGCGGCGACTGAGTTGTCAAGTGTCAGCCGAAACCACTGTCAAGCATCAGCCGAGGTCATACACGGTCGTGGTGCCCCCACCAGGGCTCGAACCTGGGACCTGCGGATTAAAAGTCTGTTTGACCTGAGGAAATAGGCTTATCGGGTACGAACGGTCAGTGTCGGCGAAGTGCCGTAAATGTATGGGCCACAATAACTTTGGTGCCGGTAGTTAACGATCATCGACGGTGACCGCCGAGGGTCCTGCGGGCTGCGTGCGGGCTGGCACGAACTTCCATGTGAACCTTACGGATGCCGTATGCACACCAACCTCCTGTTGTCAAGTGACGTGTATCACATTTAGCGAGGATCCTGCGCGTGTCGCTTGAATCGAACAGGTGTTCGCCTAGTTTGGGGAGGAGTCGATCAGTCACGACAGGTGACGGGGACCAATCAACAGGGGATCTCAAGGTGCAACAACAGCAAGTGAAGGTGACGATGACGGTTCCGGAG
>JAVRPX010000134.1:0-3356 GCA_032161985.1 Mycobacterium sp. | reverse complement strand
GTTTGACCATGCGGCGCAGCGCGCTCTTGTCGCGGGTATCGGACGCGGCGAACCCGTGCGCCAGGTTCGCGCACGCGAGTCTGCCACGGGCGGGCCCATTTTCGGCCGCCGCGGCCATCCGCTCGAGATACATGCCGCGCTGCTCGGCGCTACGGGTCGCGATGCGGTTCGTCACGTCGGCGATCACTGGGTGCGTCATGCGGCTCCCTCGTGCCAGCGGCGGCCGTCGCGCTCGAGCAGGGTAGCGGCGTCGACGGGTCCGTCCGTGCCGGCCGGATACAGCCTGGGCGCCCTGCCGGACTCTTGCCATTGGCGCAGTATCGGTTCGGCCCACGCCCAGGCGGCCTCGACCTCGTCGCGGCGCATGAACAGTGTCGGGTCGCCGCGCACTACGTCCATAAGCAGCCGCTCGTAGGCGTCGGGCGATTGGCGCTGGAAGGCCTGCGTGTAGTTGAGCGCCAATGACACTGGCCGCATCCGGATGCCACCCGGTCCGGGCTCTTTGGCCGTCAACTCGAGGCGCATCTCTTCATCGGGCTGCAGGGAGATCACCAGTCGGTTCGGCTCGGAGTCACCGTCGCTGCCCGGAAACATCGGCAGCGGTACGGGTTTGAACTGGACGACGATCTCGGAGTAGCGCTGCGACATTCGCTTCCCGGTGCGCAGATAGAACGGCACGCCTGCCCAGCGCCAGTTGTTGATCTCGGCCTTGACCGCCACGAACGTCTCCGTTGAGCTGTCGGGGTTTTCAGCGTCTCGCCGGTACCCCTCGACCACGGCGCCCTCGGCCAAGCCTGGCCCGTACTGCCCGGTGACTGTGTGGCGTTTGATCTCATCGGCGGAGAGCGGTTTCAAAGCCTGCAGCACCTTGAGCTTTTCGTCACGCACGGTTTCCCGGTCGACGTGGGTGGGCGGCTCCATCGCGACCAGGCACAGCACCTGCAATAGGTGGTTCTGCAGCATGTCGCGCAGCGCCCCGGACTTGTCGTAGTAGTCGCCGCGCGTGCCGACGCCGAGCGACTCGGCGGCGGTGATCTGGACGTGGTCGATCCAGCTGGAGTTCCACAGCGGTTCGAACAGGGTGTTTGCGAACCTGGTGACGAGCAGGTTCTGCACGCTTTCCTTGCCGAGGTAGTGGTCGATGCGGAAGATCTGCCGCTCATCAAAGACGGAGCCCACCGCATCATTTATCGCCCGTGCAGACGCCAGGTTGCGCCCGATCGGCTTCTCGAGGACCACCCGCGACGACGCGGTGACCAGGCCTTGCCTGCCTAACGCGTTGCAGATGGGGCCGAACAGCGCGGGTGCGCAGGCCAGGTAGAACACCCGGATGTCGACCGAAGACGACGACAAGGCATCGGTGACGGCGACATAGTCGCCGGGCTCGGTCAGGTCGATGCTGACGAACCGCAGGCGGGCCAGGAACCGGTCGACGGTGTCCGCGTCGAGCAGCTCGGTGGCGACGAATCGGCCCAGCTCAGCGTGGACTTTGTCGCGGTATCCGGCTTCGTCGAGACCTGCCCGGGCCACGGCGATGATTCTGGTGTCCGGAGTCAGCTGACCGTCCCGGTCGCGCAGGTACAACGCCGGCAGGAGCTTGCGGACGGCGAGGTCACCGGTGCCGCCGAAGATCACGAAGTCGCAGGGGTTGTTCACCCGGCCCACGGTAGAGAGACTTCGGACGCTTTGCAAACGGACTTAGGTACTTGAAATACAAAAGTGATCGGAGTTACGCTTTCGAACATGGCGTTAACACAGACTTCACCGTCGATGTCCGCCGGCGACATCTATGCCTTGATCAGAGCGCGGGGGGACATCACCCGCGCCGAGATCGGCCAGCTCACCGGCCTGTCCCGCACCGCCGTTACGGCACGAGTGACCGCGCTCGCCAAGCACGGGCAGGTAATCGAGCGCGAGCTGGCGCCGTCGACGGGCGGACGTCCTGCCGCGTTCTTGACCTTCAACGCTGACGCCGGCGTGGTGCTGTCGGCGGCGATCGGACGGAGCCGCACGCGGCTGGGGGTGTGCAACCTGGCCGGCGAGATCCTGGCGGCGACGGACATCGACCAGGAGCCGGGCCTCCTGCCCGACGACCTGATGCCCGACGTCGTCAAGCGGCTCGACGCACTCCTGGACGACTCCGGCCACAACGACGACCGCATCTACGGCGTCGGGCTGAGCCTGCCGGGTACCGTCGATCAACAGCGCGGGTGCAGCCTCGACTCGCCGATCATGAGCGGCTGGGACGGCGTGCGGCTGCCGCCGTACTTCGCCGAACTGACCGATGCACCGGTGATCCTCGACAACGACGCCAACGTCATCGCGCTCGCCGAACGGCGCGGCGAGCGACAGGCCTTCGACGATCTGCTTGTGATCAAGGCGTCGACGGGTCTGGGTGCGGGCATCATCGCAGGCGGGTCGCTGCAGCGCGGGGCCGTGCAGGCGGCAGGCGAATTCGGGCACAACAAGACGCCCGCAGCAGCCGGTGTGCCGTGCCGCTGCGGTGACACCGGCTGCCTGGAGGCCATCGCAGGCGGGTGGGCGCTGGTGCGTGCGTTGCAAGCCGACGGGCATGCGGTGGGCCACCTGCGCGACGTGGTCGAGCTGGCCAACGGCGGAGACGCCGACGCGCGCAGGATGATCCGCGACAGCGGCCGCCACATCGGCGAAATCCTTGCAGGCGCGGTCAATCTGCTCAACCCCGCAGTGCTGGTGGTGGCGGGGGATATGGCGGGCGCGTACGACATCTTCGTGGCGGGTCTGCGAGAAACGTTGTACGGCAACGCAACCGCATTGGCCACCCGGGTGCTGCAGGTGGTGCCGTCGACGTATGGCGACCGCTCCGGTGTCATCGGCAGCGCGACGATGGTGCTCGACGATGTGCTGAGCCCGGCGGCGATCGACACGTCGCTCACAGCTTGGCGATGACGTTCTCCGCGAACTTCTCTAGGTTACGGATCTTGTTGTCCAGCGGCTCGGTGTCCTGACCCATGATGTAGGGGATGCGGAATCCGACGATGACGTCGGTGACGCCCTTGTCCTCGAGCCGCTTGATGCCGTCGAGGGTGAACGCATCGAGCGAAATCACGTGGATCTCGAAGGGGCCCGTGTGACCCTCTTCCTCGCGGATCTGGTTGAGCCGCTTGATCAGTCGGTCGAGTTCCTCGGGCTGGCCGCCGCCGTGCATCCAGCCGTCGCAGCGGGCCGCACGCTTCAGTGCCGCCTCCGCGTGGCCGCCGACGAGGATCGGGATCGGCTTCGTCGGCGCGGGCGTCATCTTCGTCTTGGGGATGTCGTAGAACTCGCCGTGAAACTCGAAGTACTCGCCGGAGGTCAGTCCTTTGATGATGTCGATG
>JAVRPX010000133.1:0-3168 GCA_032161985.1 Mycobacterium sp. | reverse complement strand
GAGCTCGGGCGCAATCTACCTCATTGACGATTCCGGTGTGGTGTTCGGCGTACGCGACGAGGACACCGCCAAGCATCTCGGAATCACCAGCGCGCCCGTGCCCGCGCCCTGGCCCGTGCTGGCGCGGCTGCCGCGCGGCCCCGAGCTGAGCAAGGACGCCGCGTCAGTTGCGCGTGACAGCATCGCGGGACCGTCGTAGTCGAGCCGCCGACGCGGTCACTGCGACGGTCGCGACGGATATCGCCAGACAGATGGCGGCGCCGCCGACGGCGTACCGATGGGCCCGATGGTCAGTGGGTGTCACGGCGGGATGCGACACGGGTTGCGAACGCGTTCGCTCGGAGGCAGGTACCGACGTCCCGTCGCCGCCGACCGCGGCCAGCGCGTCGACAACACCGTGTCCGACGACCGGATCCCACCCTGCGGAGGGCCGGTGCGCCGTCGCCTCGATGCGCTGCATGACCTGCCGCGCAGTCAGTTCGGGCGATCGTGATCGCACCAACGCGACGATTCCACTCACCACTGGCGCCGCATAGCTCGTACCAGAGATCGGCATCGGGTCGCCGGAAGCGGGCACGCTACTCATCAGGCCCTCGCCGTCGGGATCCAAGGACACGATGCCTTCGCCCGGCGCTGCGACATCCACCCACGGCCCGGCGAGACTGAACGCCGACGGCGCTCCGTGCGCGTCGACCGATCCAACGGTCAACACGTAGTCGTCGTACCAGGCCGGACTGACGACGACGGTCACGCGGTCCCAGTCCGGTTGCCCGGGCCGAGCCGGATCGGCTGCGGGGTTCTGCTCGGGGCACTGGCCGGGGCCGCCGACGTTTCCTGCGGCCGCCACCACAACGACGTTCTTTACGTCAACGGCGTAGGCCAACGCGGCCCCCAGCGGACGGTCGTCCAGCCCACCGCCGGTGGGCAGGCACGCGACCGAAGACACATTGATCACCGTCGCGCCCATGTCGGCCGCGGTGCGTACCGCCTTCGCGAGTGTGTCCACGTCACCGAACCCGGACCCGGATGGGTCGTCCGTTGCCCGGAATCTGTTGCTGGATTGGCGAATGCTGACGATGGTGGCGTCGGGCGCGATGCCGCTGAATGTGGATCGTCCGGAGTCCGGCTGTGCACCAACAATTCCCGCCACCACCGTACCGTGACCATCGCAATCGTCGGTGCCGTCCCCGGTGTACACGTAGTCGCCGCCCGGTACGAGATGCGGAAGGAGGCGATGGCGCGCCACTCCGGTGTCGATGACGGCGACGGTCTGCCCAGCGCCGCGCGTGAATTCCCAGGCCTGCTTCAGGTCGAGGCCACTGAGCTGTCCTGCGGCCGCCGTCTGGGCATCGGCGGGCGGCGCTGCGGCACAACGCTCTTGCTGTTCCGTGGGTCGCGGTGGCGCCGGTGGCCCCGGTTTGGGCAACATCGAATCGTCGACCGGGGGCGGTGTAACCGCGGCCACCGGCGCTGCGCTGAAGAGCGGGAAGGTGGCGATAGCACCAGCGACGCAAAGCCGTGCCACCTGCACAGCGCTACGGATCATGGCAGGCTCACACCGCGGATCAGCCCGTAGAGCCCGCCGATCCAACAGGCGAGTGGGACAACCGCCGCGAGAGCGAGATACTCCGACACCTCGACTGCGCGGCGTACGAGGGGACTGACCGTCGCACCGAAACGTCCGGCCAGCATGCTGAGACCGCCTGCGACCGCGATTACGCACACCCAATTGGCCTGGCCTGGTGCGGAAACCACGACGAGCGCACCACCGGATGCGATAGCTCCCGATCCGCCGACTATGAGGGCGGTGCGGCAGCCGATGTCGATGTGCGTGCGGGCGCGCAGTAAGGTCACCAGCCCGACGACGACGGCGAAGACCGCGCCCATCGGCCATATGCGGCCGTCGCCGCGACAATCCAATGCGATGAGCGCCGCTCCGAGCGCCGCAGCACCCGACGAACCGATGACAAGGCCGGTAAAGGTGCGGTGGACAGATACCGCGCGGGGCGTCTGCAAGGCGGGATCATCGTCGGCACGATCATCCGAACTCGGCATGACGGGTGCCAAACCGGCGGCGGCGATGGACAACCTCGCCGCCACGGCGAGAGTGCCCAGAGACAGCGCCGAGAGCGCCGCGGCTGTCGTCGCGACAGGCAACGGCCAGGCGACACCGCAGGCGGATGCCACACTCGTCAAGGCGGTGAACGTTGCGACCGACGTCAAACAGACTGCGCCGCAGCGGGTGAGGCGAAGCAGCAGGACCGAGGTCGAGCACGCGACCGCCGCAGCAAGCAATGCGTTGGCGGTCGACGGACGGGCGGGCACAGCGAGAAAGCCCGCGGCGGCGGCGAACACGACGGCGATGACACTCAGCGTGACACAGAGGATCGAATCAGGGTGGGCGCGTCGCGCGGCGACCGCCCCGACCGCAGTGGCCGTCGCTATGGCGGTCCCGGTCATCACGTGACTGGTCGCATGGGTGATGGTGCCGGACCAGACAAGCGCCGCCGCGCCGAGCACGGTAGTGCACAGGCACGCCGCTGTTGCCCCCACCCGGTTCGGCGTACAGCGAGTGTCGGCGGCGTCGACCGCCGCGTGGTACGGATCGTCCTGAATCCATTGAGGCGCTGGAGTGGGCGTGGTCGTCAGCAACAACAGCTCGCCGTCGCGAATAGCGTTGTCGTGCAGGCTCACCGCGGCGTCGAGGCACTCCTGTCCCACGCGCGACAGATGCCACTGTCGCCCCTCGTCTATGGCGACTCCACCGCTTTGGACGAGGTCGGCGATTGACGGCAACAACAGGCCAACAGGTGCTTCATTTGGTAGCGCGAGATCCACGGTGTGTGTCCCGTGCTGAATCGACAGCCTGCACAGCGGATCAGGCATCGCATCACCCCCCGTATTTACCGTAGCTCGGCCTCCACGCGCGGCTGCGCAGCAATTTCGCTGCCTGTGGATGGAACGAAACAGGGATTCGCAACGTCCTTCAGACGATGGACTTCTCCCGTGAACCACGATTACCCGCGCCGCCGATGGCTGAGGGTGACATCGCGCTGGAGGCGCCGCCCGAGGTTCCGAAGGCCTTGCCCGCAAACCCGATTGCCCGATTGCTGCCGGTGGCCATGCTCGTCGCCACCGGCGGCATGATGACGCTGTACTTCACTACGG
>JAVRPX010000132.1:0-13299 GCA_032161985.1 Mycobacterium sp. | reverse complement strand
ACAGCTGCGGCCCGTGGCCGTGTCGGTGGTCTTGTTTGGTCGTCAGGCCTGGCGCGGCGTGAGTGGCGACGCCCCCTGACGCTGGATAGGCCGCCCGTGGGCCCGGCATCATCCGCCAGCTGTGACGGCGTAGACCACGGCAGAGGGGGGCGACACTGAAGGTCTTGTGGTCGTCGATCCCGGAATGCCCACCATCGCCGACGATCTGGCGCCCCTGCTGACTACACCGTTGACATCGGTAACCGCTACCGTCGCCTTCTGGCACAACGACTCCCACACCCTGCTCTCAGGCGACGCCGTCGTCACCATGCGAGGCGCTCCCCGGTTTGCCCCCGACACCGTCGACGAGGTAGCTGCACTCAAGACGGCTGCACATCTGCGATCACTGCCAGTCGAACATCTCCTACCCGGCCACGGACTTCCCATTCATGCGCTCAATGTGTGGGCCACGAGAACCTAGGTGCGCGGCGCGTCCGGACCGCGCCGCCGGGCGCTGATTCGAGTAGTCGAGTACTCTAGCTGCCTTCGCTGCCCGGCGCGACGATTAGTGCGCGCGAATAACGCGTTCATCGAACGTACGAAGGAGACACAATCATGGCTGAATCGCCTGTTATCCATGTCGGTTCGGACACACGGGCCAAATCACAAGAAGAGGCCTTGCGCGACGCGCAGTTCGCGATCACGGAGACTGGCCTTGCGGTGACGTTCACCTCCGGTCCCCACATCGGCGGTGCCGGCACGCTCGACGGACAAGGTGTTGCGGTGTTGGTCACCTGTTTGCCTGAGGGCTCAAGGACTTTCATTGAGGTCGTCGGCACCAGTCTGGACAGCAGCGCAGCTGAGGACACCCGTAACAGGATCCGCACGATCACCATGGGACCGGCCAGCTAACGACACGCGCCATCGCCGGTCCGCCGTGACGTATGGGTGGTGGCGTGGGTTGCCGACAGGCGGCAACGCGCCCGGCTGAGCGGCGCGTAAGCTGAACGCCAGTGCGGCAGGCGTTTCGGTACCTACGCCACAGACCGGCATGACTGCGCGGCAGACTGAACATTGCACTATCGACGCGGGGGCTGTTCGTATCTCTGCAAACAGGCACGGTACATCCCGCGCCTAACCAAAAAAGTGTTGTCGGGCACCGGTTTACCCGCGACCATCAGGCAGTCTCCATCTATGGAGCGCCACACGCGCGATGTCTGCCGTTCCGTCCAGGCCGCGCGTCACATCCTCATGTGAATGTGACAGTCGGATCGCATGTGAATGTGACAGTCGGATCGCCGTGGTCACGAGCGGAAGACCGCTGGTAGGCGAGACGGTGACATAGACACGGGGCCGCGGTGTCATTAAGTGGTGTCGTCACTGTCCACCTCGCTGATGGTTTGGATGCCGAGATCGGGATGGGCTTGCAGTCGAAGGGCGTGGGTGACCTCGACGTGTGCGGGTGTCTCCTGCGCAACCGTGCGGGACCTCTTCTTCGATGGAGGCCCCGGCCAACCGGCGGACGCTCTGACGCAGCTGATGCGTGAGCGCGGCACGAACGTCGGCCGTTTGCCGCCGGGCCTCATCGACGTTGCCAGACACGAACTCGCCGACACGACAAGCGAATTCATGTCCGTGAACTTGGCCGACATCGCCGCCGCAGGATGGAAGAAGTACGACGCGCTCAAGAAGGCCGCTCGTAGTACCCGTGATGACCCTGACGCCAAGGAACTCGTGTCGCTGACGACACACAAGATCGCGTCCAGCCATCATCCAAGCGTCGACTTGTACCTCGACAGCAAGCGGCTTGCCACCGTTGAGATCGCGCTGGAGGTCGCCTTGACCATCGCCGGGGTGATCGCGGTGGTAAAGGGGGGCCGGCTGACGGAGATCCAATCCGGGAGCTGCACGGCCAGCGGATCGCTTGCCGTGCAAGGGATCGAGATGATCAAAAGGCAACGCAAGTTCGATCTGTACGGCGCGTTCCGGCTGGGCCATGGCGTGCCGCTACTCGAGCCGGCGCCGAGCAACGACCCTGTCGAGCCGGTCGTCGTTCGCAAAGACGAAGCACCGACAACACCCGGGGCCTGGTACTCCGATCCGACGCGGCGATACGAGTCGCGTTGGTGGGACGGGTCACGCTGGACACAGCACGTCATCACCAATGGCCGCACGATGTCCGATCCGCTTGTCAGCAAGCCCGATTCGGATCCTGTGCCGGCCCGATAGCCCGATGCCACCGAATCGGCGGGCTCGGCGCCGCCGGGCTGCGGCCTAGACCACGTCAGCGCCCCTACCGTCAGCGCGAAAAGCGCACGTACCGGTCCACGCTCGCGGCGTCGGCCGCCGAGTAGGTGACGCTGTCGACCTGGTTGGCCTGATCGTCCTGTAGGACCAGATTGCCGCCGTTGTTGCCGAGCTGCACACCGATTCCGTCGAGTGCGGTGCCGAGGACGCGACGTTCCCGTTGGCCGAGACGATGGCGATGGCCGAGGCTATCCCCGGCGCGGCGGTCGCCGTGCTCGAAGGCGTCGCACACCTGGCCGGGCTGGAGAACCCGCCGCTTGTGAACAAGCTGATCGACGACTTCGTGTTCGGCGGGAGCCCGACACGCGAAACCGAGTAGTCGAATACCCGCGATGGCGCTGCGGCCAGCCAGCAATATAAATGGATGTACCGCGTTTTCCTGAGTCATTCCCGGCGGGACAACGCGGCCGCCCAAGCCCTGTTCCGGTGGCTGACGCAGGCCGAGCCCAGCCTGAAGGATGAGATATTCCTCGACGTCAACCCGCAGACCGGGTTTGCGCCGGGGGTGCGCTGGAAGTCCGAACTGGCCCGCGCGGTGGACCGCTGCGAAGCCGTTATATGCCTGATCTCCCCTCATTGGGAGGCGTCGGGGGAATGCGTGGCCGAAGCCCGACTCGCGGAATCCCTGAACAAGCGCGTCTTCTGTGCCCGCATCGACCCCGCGGCTCAGGGCGACCGCGTACGGGAGTGGCAGATCTGCGACCTGTTCGCCGACGGCCGCGAGGAAGAGATCACCGTCGAGGCCGATGACGGTGAGCCGGTGGTCTTCAGCGCCGACGGATTGGCGCGGCTGCTGCGCGGGCTGCGCGACGCAGGCATCGGGGCCGAGTACTTTCCGTGGCCGCCCGAGGACGACCCGCAGCGTGCACCGTACCGCGGGTGGCAGTCGATGGAGGATGCCGACGCCGCAGTGTTCTTCGGCCGTGACGCACAGATCCTGCGCGGCCTGGACGCGCTTCGCGGAATGCGCGCTACGGCCGTGGAAAGCCTGTTCGTCATCCTTGGCCCGTCCGGGGTGGGCAAGTCGTCATTCCTGCGCGCCGGTCTGCTGCCCCGGCTGCGGCGCGACCACCAGAACTTCCTGGTGGCCGATATTGTGCGGCCTGAGCGCGCCGCGGTGACCGGCGATCACGGCCTGGCCCAGGCGATTTGGCGGCTCCGATCACGTGCCGGCCCCGGCGGCCCTGCACTTGGTGACGTTAAGGCCGCCTGTCTGAATGCCGACAGCACCCAGCTCACAGGCTGGTTGCGCGAGGCGCAGCGCGACGCCGCAGGCGAGGGTGTGGCGCCAACGGTCGTGCTGCCGATCGATCAAGGCGAGGAACTGTTCTCCGTCGAAGCCGGTACGGAGTCCAGCGCATGCCTGGCGCTGCTGGGTGCCCTGCTGCAGACCGGCGCGATCGACGCGGTACCGCTGATAGCGGTGATGACCATCCGCGCCGACCGTTACCAGTCTTTGCAGGAAGCTCCCGACCTGCTGGACGTACACACACGCGAATTCGGTGAATTGAAGCCGATGCCGCTCACTGAATACAAGGACGTCATCACCGGGCCTGCCGAGCGCGCAACCGCGGCGGGCCTGCGCCTGGATCTGGATCCTGCGCTGGTCGCCCGGCTGCTTGCCGACGCCACCGGCGGCGCGGACAGCCTGCCTCTGCTGGCATTAACGCTTTCGCGGCTGTATCTGGATTATGGCAGCACCGGACAACTCACCTTGGCCAACTACGAGGCGATGGGCGGAACGGCGCACATCGTCGAGGCCGAGATCGACAAGCTGCTTACCGCCGACGCCCATCAACGGCTAGAGCAACTGGACACCCTGCGCGCCGCGTTCATCCCATGGCTGGCGACGATCGATCCGGACACCGATGCGCCGTCACGGCGCGTCGCGAACTGGAGCGAGCTACCGCCGGACAGCCACGAGCTGATCGACGCCATGGTGGCGCGGCGGCTGCTGGTCAAGGACGAGCGCGACGGGCAGACAGTGGTCGAGGTGGCGTTGGAAAGCCTTCTACGGCAATGGGACTCGCTGGCGAAGTGGCTGCGTGAACAGGCCGTAGGCCTCAAGTCGGCCGACAGCCTCGACCGCGCCGCGGCGGAATGGGAACGAAGCGAACGCAGCCCGGAGTGGCTGATCGGCGGCGTGCGCCTGGCCGCCGCGCAGGAATTGGCCGACTCTCCGATATTCGGGGAGCGGGTTCGTCACTCGGCCGAATTCCTCGAGGCGTCGCGCGAACACCAGGACGCCGAAGCCAAGGCGGAATTGCTTACTGCGCAAGCGCATGCCGCCGCGTTGCGCAAACGCGCGAGGATCCTACGGGCCGTGCTCGCCGTAACACTCGTCGTCGCACTGGTCGCGGTGGCGGGCTTCGTGTTCGCCAACAAAAAGCGCCTCGAGGCAGACGCCCGCAGCCGCGACGCGCTCGCGAACGAGTTAGTTGCAGAGGGTTTGAACAAGCTGGCCAATCTTGGCCGCGACCGCGACGACCTCGCGATGCAGCTGATCCTCGCCGCCCGCACTTTTCCGTCGAATAACGCCGTCGAATACCCGGTACTCAGCGCCCTTCAGACCGAACGTGACCTGGTCAAGATCATCGACGCGCACGCGTGGGTGAACGACCTCGCCGTCAGTCCCGACGGCCGTCGCATTGCGGTGGCCTCCCAAGAGGCGGACAACCTGGTGCGGATTTTCGACGCCGACACCGGACAACCCGCGGGCCCACCATTACGGGGCCATGAAAGGCATGTCCAGAGCATCGCCTACAGCCCCGATGGAAACCGCATCGCCACCGCCAGCAGCGACAAGGCCATACGGATCTGGGACGCCCATACCGCACAACCCGTCGGGGTTCCCCTGCGCGGCCACGAAGACGTCGTAAACGGCGTCGCCTACAGCCCGGACGGGCATCGCATCGCGAGCGCCAGCAGCGACAAGACCATACGGTTCTGGGACGCCCACACCGGGCAGCCCATCGGAGCACCCCTCCGTGGAGACGTCGAGATCCAAAGCGTCGCATTCAGCCCGGACGGGCACCGACTCGTCAGCGGCGACCGCAACGGCCTCGCGCAGCGATGGGACGTCGACACCGGCCAGCCTCTCGGAGGGCCGCTATCCACCGGCCAGCGGGCGATCAGCGCGACGGTGGCATTCAGTCCGGACGGTCAGCGCATTGCGGTGGGCGGCGGGTTTGACTTCGCCTTGCATCTTTTCGATGCGCAAACCGGCCTTCCCACAGGGCAACTCAGTGGGCACACCAACACGGTGAACGGCGTCGCGTTCAGCCGCGACGGCCGTACCATCGCGACCGGTAGCGACGACCGGACAGTTCGGTTGTGGGACGCGGAAACCCTGCAACCCCTTGGTCAACCGTTGATTGGCCATCAAAACGCCGTCGGTCCCGTCGCGTTCAGCCCAGACGGCAAACGAGTGATCTCGGGCGCCATGGACAACACCGTCCGGGTCTGGGACACGATCACCGGCCGCCCGCTGACAGGGCACCACGATCCGGTGACGCGGGTGGCGTTCAGCCCTGACGGGCACCGCATCGCCTCCGCCAGCGCCGACAAGACGGTCAGAGTTTGGGACGCGCAGACCCATCTACCGGTCGGCGCACCGCTCACAGGACACGAGGATTGGATTCTTTCCGTCGCGTTCAGTCCGGACGGACGTCGCATTGCTTCCGCCAGCGCCGACAAGACCGTGCGCATCTGGGATGCCGACACACTCACGCCAGTCAGCCAACCGCTCCGACACGACGCCGGGGTGAACAGTGTCGCGTTCAGCCCAGACGGGCACATGATCGCAACCGGTGGAGACGACATGACTGTACGGATCTGGAACGCCGGAACACTCACTCCGATCGGTGAACCGCTCAAGCACGACGCTCCCGTTTTCGCTGTCGCCTTCAGCCCAGACAGCCAGCGCATCGCCACAAGCAGCTTCGACAAGACTATGCGTGTGTGGGATGCACATACCGGTCACCTCCTCGTCGGCCCCGTGCACCACGACTATCAGGATCTGCAACTGGCGTTCCGGCCCGACGGCCGCCGCATCATCGCCGGAAGTCTCCGCAACAACGTGCCGATCTGGGATGCGCAGACCCTGCAGCCAGCAGTCGATCCGGTCGTCTTCGGCGGGGGCGTGGTGCTGGCGGCGGTCTACAGTCCCGACGGCGCTACCGTCGCCGCCGCCAGCAGCGACGGCACGGTTCAGCTCTGGAACGCGCAAACCAGCGTCGCGCTGGGTCCGGCTCTCACCGGTCACACCGGCGGTGTCGACAGCGTTGCGTTCAGCCCGGACAGCCGAACAGTCGTGACCGGCAGCGTTGACAAGACCTTGCGCGTGTGGCCAATGCCCATCATGTCGCCAGAGGCCCTATGCGCGAAACTCACCGAGAACGTGAGCCAGAAGACCTGGAAGTTCTGGTTGCCGACGGTGCCTTACCACAAGCAGTGCCCCGACCTGCCCGAGAACGACGACTAGCTTTTCACGGGGGTAGCGTCGATTCATGACTCAAGCGCCGGAGTTGCCACCCCTGCACATGAGACGGGATACGTTCGACCCGACTCCGAAATTGCGCGAGATCCGCGAGACCACCGGCGTGCGCACCGTCGTCAACGCGTTCGGCATGACGGTGTACCTGGTCACCCGCCACGATGACATCAAGGAAGTGCTGTCGGACCACGAGCGGTTCTCCAACGCCAGGCCGCCGGGATTCGTCGTGCCAGGGGCTCCAACGGTTTCCGAGGAGGAGCTGGCCAGCGCGCGGGCAGGCAACCTTCTGGGGCTCGACCCGCCGGAGCATCAGCGGCTGCGGCGCATGCTCACCCCCGAGTTCACCATCCGGCGCATGAAACGGCTGGAGCCGCGCATCGCCGAGATCGTCGATCAACAGCTCGACGCGATGGAAAGCGCTGGGCCGCCGGCGGATTTGGTGTCGAGCTTCGCGCTGACCATCCCGTCGCTGGTGATCTGCGAGCTGCTCGGGGTGCCGTACGACGACCGCGACGACTTCCAGCGGCGCAGCGCAGGGCAGCTCGATCTATCCATTCCGATCCCCGAACGGCTCGACCTGCAGCGGCAGGGCCGCGCCTACATGCAGTCATTGGTCGAGCGTTCGCGGCGACACCCCGGCGACGACATCCTCGGCATGCTGGTCCGCGAGCACGGCGCCGAGCTCACCGACGACGAACTCATCGGCATCGCAAGCCTTTTGCTGCTCGCCGGGCATGAGACCACGTCGAACATGCTCGGCCTTGGCACGCTGGCACTGCTGCGGCATCCCGATCAAATGGCCGCCGTCCGCGACGAACCCGACGCCGTCGGGCCTGCCGTCGAGGAGCTGCTGCGCTGGCTGTCGATCGTGCACAGCGCCATTCCGCGGATCACCACCACGGCTGTCGAGATCGCCGGTGTACCGATTCCGGCCGGACAGCTGGTCTTTGTATCGCTGCCGTCGGGCAACCGCGACCCGGGCTTCACAGACTCACCGGAGGTGCTCGACATCCGTCGCGGCGCGCCGGGGCATTTGGCGTTCGGCCACGGTGTGCACCACTGCCTGGGCGCTCCGCTCGCTCGCATGGAGATGCGCATCGCGTTTCCGGCGCTGCTGCAACGCTTCCTGACGTTGGCGCTGGCGGAGGACTTCGCCGATGTGCAGTTCCGGTCGTTTCACTTCATCTACGGTCTCAAGTCACTGGCGGTAGGGTGGTGATTGTCCCTTGAAGATCTCAGCCGATCGCGATGTGTGCATTCAGGCTGGCAACTGCGTGATGGTCGCCGACGCCGTGTTCGATCAGGATGACGACGGCATCGTGGTGGTGCTCGTAGACGAGGTGCCTGAAGCCGAAGAGGAACACGCACGGGAGGCCGTAAAGCTCTGCCCCTCACAGGCTTTGAGGGTGGCAGACTGACGGCCACATCCGTCACTCAAACCCCAAGTCCCGGACATACACCTTCGATGAAACGTGGTACCGCATGTGGTACCACGTTTCGAGAGAACATCGGCCCGCCAGAGCAGTGACGCGAGTGACTACTCGTCGCGGTCGAGGTCGATGACGCCGGCCCGGACCAGCAGCAGCACACTCACCACGAGCACCCAGATCGGGAAGGCCAGTGCGAGCCACATGGTGATATCGGCGGACACCAGAAGTCCAACCGCCGCAAGGTAAGTCAGCCCGACCAGCCAGCGTGGCATCAGACCCGTCTTGAGCCAGATGGTCGCCAACGAGATCATGAAGACCGCCGCCATCCGCAGCGCGTAGGTCTTACTGAGCGTCAGCAGCAGCATCTGACCGAAGACGGCCATCTCGCCGCTCGTGTGCGTCAAGGCTACGCCCACCCCCGACGAGACGAAGATCATCGCCAGAAACAGCAACCCACTGCCGATGAAGACCGTTGAAAAGAACTTGTCCTCGAAGCCACCAAAGCCGTCCCGCACCACCCCGATGAACCACAGGAAGGCGATTCCCGCGAACGGCATCAGAATCGACGCGATCTTGATGTGGTGGCCGCCGTCGTCCCACTGCGACCCCTCTTGGGCTCCCTCGGGCAGAGCGGTGCGGATAAGCACCAACGCCGTGCCGAACAGCAACGCGAACAGCACACCGGCCGCCGCTGCAGCACGCGGCGTGGAAAGACTGCGCAGCCCTGGCGAGGTCATGGTTGGCCTGGCAGCAGCCGGATCATCAGCCCGTTCGCTTCGGCGAGCAGGTTTTCCTCGGGATCTCGCAACTCCGCGTTGACAAACGCCTTGCGGCCCTCGGACTCTCGCACCCAGCCGCGTGCGGTCAGAGGCGTGTCGATGGGCGTCACCTTCCGGTAGTCGACGTGTAGGAACGCCGTGCGGCTGATCGGTCGCCCAGCCGCGTGGATGACCATGCCGAACACGGAGTCGAACAGCAATGGAAGCACGCCGCCGTGCACCGCATAGTTTCCGCCGACCGCGAACCTGCTGAAATGCACGTTCAGCTCGACGCCGTCAGGTTCGAACTTGACCACCCGGTAGGGCGGCATCAGCAGGCTGCCGCTGCCCGGCAGGCTCGGCACGCGGTTGGCCGGACCGACGCCCTCGCCGGCCTCGTACGGGTCGAGTAGCTTGACCAACTCCTCGGCGCGGTCGGCCGCCTGTTCCCAGGTCTCGCTGTCGGGGTCCGCCGAAACGGCCAGATCCTGAGCCCGTCGCATCGCGGTCAGGAATCGCCCGAAACCCGGACCGGGGTCGGCCGCTTGGAAATTCGGGAACCCGCCGTGCTTGTCGTAGTCGGGATCGAGGAGATGAGGATCGTCTGTCACGAACGGGCCGCCAGGACGTCGCGGCGCACGATGGTCTGATCGCGTCCCGGTCCGACACCGATACACGAAACATGTGCTCCGGCAAGCTCCTCCAGCCGCAGCACATAGTCCCGCGCCTTGGCGGGCAGGTCGTCGAACTCGCGGGCGTCAGAGATGTCCTCCCACCAGCCTGGCAGCTCCTCGTAAATGGGCTCGGCACGGGCGATGTCGCTCTGGGTCATCGGCATGTCGTCGACGCGTTCGCCGTCGACTCGATAGCCGACGCACACCGGCACTGTCTCAAGGCTGGACAGCACGTCGAGTTTGGTCAGGAAGTAGTCGGTGATCCCGTTGACGCGGGTGGCGTAGCGGGCGATGACCGCGTCGAACCATCCGCAGCGGCGGCGCCGACCCGTCGTGACGCCGACCTCGCCGCCGGTCTTGCTCAGGTATTCGCCGAATTGATCGAACAGCTCGGTGGGGAACGGACCGGACCCCACCCGAGTGGTATACGCCTTGAGGATGCCCAACACGGTGGTGATGCGAGTGGGGCCGATGCCGGAACCGACGCAGGCGCCGCCTGCGGTCGGATTCGACGATGTGACAAAGGGATACGTGCCGTGGTCGACGTCGAGCAGCGTGCCCTGCGATCCTTCGAGCAGAACGGTCTCGCCCTTTTCGAACGCAGCGTTGAGCAGGTAGCGGGTGTCGGCGATCCGGTGTTTGAAACCCTCGGCCTCCGTCAGCAGCGTGTCGACCACCTCGGCAGGGTCGAGCGCCTTGCGGTTGTAGATTTTGACAAGCACCTGGTTCTTGAATTCGAGTGCGCCCTGGACTTTTTCGGCCAGCAGCGTCTCGTCGAGCACGTCGGCGACACGGATCCCGATGCGGGCGATCTTGTCCTGGTAGCACGGGCCGATCCCGCGGCCGGTGGTGCCGATCTTCTTGCTGCCTGCGTAGCGCTCGACGACCTTGTCCATGGCCACGTGATACGGCATCAACAGGTGCGCGTCGGCGGAGATCAGCAGCCGCTCGGTGTCGACGCCGCGATCCTCAAGGCCCTTCAGCTCGGTGAGCAACACACCCGGGTCGACGACCACGCCGTTGCCGATGACGTTGGTGACGCCCGGCGTGAGGATGCCCGACGGGATGAGGTGCAGGGCGAAGTTCTCGCCCGAAGGAAGCACGACGGTATGGCCGGCGTTGTTGCCGCCCTGATAGCTCACAACCCACTGCACACGTCCACCGAGAAGATCGGTGGCCTTTCCTTTGCCCTCGTCGCCCCATTGAGCGCCGATGAGCACGATTGCCGGCATGGCGTACTCTCCCGCTTTATCTGCCAAAGGCCCAGTCCAGCCGGTGACCCACCCTATCCCAGCCGATCCCGAGGAGCTGCGTTGACCACAGCAGACGTTGTGGTGTTGCTTTTCGGCGGCAGGCGGTTGCCCCGCGCGCTACGTGATCTGGCCACGGTGACCATCGACGACGTCGCCGACCATCGCCGCGTTGTCGTGGTGGGTTCGGACGCCGATCTGGCCTCGGTGTTGACGCGGCTGCTGCGCGCCGACCGGCTCGACGTGGAGTTATGCCACGTCGACCGATGGTGGAAAGCGGGCCGCGCACGAAACGGCGTCGCAGGCCGGGTGCCGCTGATCCGCGACGAGACCGGCACGGTGATCGTCGGCGCGGCCGAATGGCACGGCGGTCCCCTCCAAGGCGAGGCGGTCGTCGACGACACCGTGCTTTTCGATGGTGAGGTGACCGGCGTGCGTATCGAGCCCTTGCCGACGATGCCGGGCCTGCGGGCCGCCGTCCTCGGCAAGGGGCCACGCCACTGGGTCGCCGGCCGCGCCGCGCAGCTCGGCACCGATGCTGCGCTTCTGGTGCGCGACGGCGTGCCTGCACCGAGGCCGGTCCGCAGGTCGACGTTCTATCGGCACACCGAGGGCTGGCTGCGGGTCCGGTAGCGTCGATTCGTGAGCGTTCGCCCCCTGCGCCAATCGGTGCGCCCCAGCCCGATCTTCCTCGCGATCGTTGCGCTCACGGTTGTCGGCGGGGTGTTGGCATGGCTGGCCGCGGACACCGTACGGCCGCTCGCGTACGTCGGCGTGTTCACGTTCGTCATCGCCGGCTTCCTGGTGTCGCTGTGCCTTCACGAGTTCGCGCACGCCTACACCGCGTTTCGGTTCGGCGACCACGACGTCGAGGCGCGCGGCTATCTGACACTGAACCCGTTGAAATACTCGCACCCGCTGCTCTCGCTCGGGCTGCCCGCGCTGTTCATCGCGCTTGGCGGAATCGGCCTGCCCGGCGGGGCGGTGTACCTGCGGACGTCGTGGATGACGAAGCGGCAGAAGACTTTGGTCAGCCTGGCCGGGCCTGCCACCAACCTGGCGTTCGCGATCGTCCTGCTGGCGCTGACCGGCCTGCTGAGGGAGCCCGACCACGCGGTGTTCTGGGCCGGCCTGGCGTTTCAGGCGTTCCTGCAGTTGACCGCGTTCCTGATCAACATCCTGCCGGTCCCTGGCCTTGACGGTTACAGCGCGCTCGAGCCGCACCTGAGCCCGCAGACCCAGCGCGCTCTGCAACCGGCAAAGGGGTGGGCATTCCTCATCCTGCTGCTGCTCCTGTTCACGCCACAGGTCAACGGTTGGTTCTTCGGTCTTGTGGACTGGTTCTTCGGTCTATCCGGGATCTCCACCGCCCTGTGGCAGGTCGGCAGCCAGCTAACCCGGTTCTGGTCAGCCTGGTTCTAACGGCGCCCTTGCGACATATGCGTGTTTCCGCATAGATTGCAGATATGGGCGCCGGGCACGATCACAGCAATGCCGACACCCGTGTCAGCCGGATGGTCATCGCCGCCGCGATCCTGACCGCCTTCTTCGTCCTCGAGCTCTCCACCGCCCTGGCGATCAATTCGCTTGCGCTGCTCTCCGACGCAGGCCACTTGCTCACCGACCTGGTCGCGATCTTCATGGGTCTGACCGCGGTGCTACTCGCCCGCCGCGGCAGCGCGTCGCCGGCCCGTACCTACGGCTGGCACCGCGCCGAGGTGTTCACCGCCGTCGCCAACGCAGTGCTGCTGCTGGGCGTCGCGGCGTTCATCCTCTACGAGGCCTTCGAGCGGTTCGGCGACGCGCCCGCGATACCCGGTGTGCCGATGATCCTCGTCGCGCTGGCGGGGCTGGTCGCCAATGCCATCGTCGTGCTGCTGCTGCGGTCGCACTCCGAGGACAGCCTGGCCGTCAAGGGCGCCTACATGGAGGTCGTCGCGGACACCGTCGGCAGCATCGGTGTGCTGATCGCCGGCATCGTCACGGTGACGACGCGCTGGCCCTACGCCGACGTCGTGGTCGCCGTGTTCGTCGCGCTGTGGGTGCTGCCGCGGGCGATCTCACTGGCCCGTTCCGCGCTGCGGATCCTGTCCGAGTCGTCACCCAGCCACATCGACGTGAACGAACTGCGCACCGCGCTGTGCGCCGTCGAGGGCGTCACCGAGGTGCACGACCTGCACGTGTGGACGCTGGTGCCGGGCAAGGACATGGTCACCGCGCACTTGACCAGCAGCCGCAATTCGGCGCTGGTGCTCGACGATGCCCGTGCGGTGCTGACCGCGCGCGGGCTCGACCATGCGACGGTTCAGGTGGAGCCGCCCGACGGCGCCGCCGACTGCAAGTGCGAAGCCGAGTGATGAGCCGCGAGGTAAGCCCGAGTTCCGACCGCGCCGCCGGATCGCAGTC
>JAVRPX010000131.1:0-4452 GCA_032161985.1 Mycobacterium sp. | reverse complement strand
CACGGCATGTACTCGTGGGTGCATGTGGGGCTGGCCACGGCTTCTGCTGCGGCGGCCTGGTATTCGCTCTACAAGGCGCCGGTCAGTACGCCATCGCCTGGGCCCGACGCACCACCTCACGGGCCTGATGAGAGTGCAGCGCGTCAACCGGCCTAGCATTCGGCTGGTTGTCGGTCGAGCCGTCCCGGCGGATGGTCAGCGACGGGTCGGGGGTGAACAACCAACGCACGATCTCGGTGTCGGGGTAGCCGCCGTCGTGCAGCACCACGAGAAGTCCGGTCAGGCTCTTCACCACGTGCCCGGTCTCGTCGAAGAAGACCTTGGGCACCACCACCGCGCCGTCGCGTCGCACCGCGACCAGGTGCCCATCTCGCAGGTGCTGATGCACCTTTGTCACTGAAATGCCGAGCAAATCGGCAACGGCGGGTAGGTCGTAGACGGCCTCGCCAGGGTCAAGAACATCGTCGGCGGCCGGAATGCTGCTCACCGCACCGAGTCTAAGACGAATCGGCCGACTCGTAACATGTCTTCGGTGGAGGCCTACCAGCAATCTGACCCACTCGTGGGGGCGGTGCTGGACGGGCGCTACCGCGTCGAGATGATGATCGCGACGGGCGGCATGTCCGCGGTGTACCGCGGGCTCGATCTGCGGCTGGACCGGCCGGTGGCCCTGAAGGTCATGGATTCCCGGTATGCCGGCGACAACCAGTTCCTGGCCCGGTTCCAGCGCGAGGCGCGGGTGGTCGCGAGGCTGAAGGATCCTGGCCTGGTCGCGGTCTACGACCAGGGCATCGACGGCCAGCATCCTTTCCTGGTGATGGAGCTGATCGAGGGCGGCACGCTACGCGAACTGCTGCGGGAGCGCGGCCCGATGCCACCGCACGCGGTCGCCGCGGTGCTCCGCCCGGTGCTCGGCGGCCTGGCAGTGGCACACAGCGCCGGGCTGGTTCATCGCGACATCAAGCCGGAGAACGTGCTGATCTCCGACGACGGCGACGTCAAGATCGCCGACTTCGGTCTCGTGCGAGCGGTCGCTGAGGCCAAGATCACGTCTACGAGTGTCATTTTGGGCACCGCCGCCTACCTCTCGCCGGAGCAGGTCAGCACCGGCGACGCCGGACCGCGCAGCGATGTCTACTCGGTCGGCATCCTGGCGTATGAGCTGCTGACCGGCGTGACGCCGTTCACCGGTGACTCCGCGCTGACGGTCGCGTACCAGCGCATGGACAACGACGTCTCGCCTCCGAGCGCGGTGATCGCCGGTGTGCCAGCACAATTCGACGAGCTGGTACTGCAGGCTACCCGTCGTGATCCCGCCGATCGCTACGCCGACGCCCAAGACATGGCTGCCGAACTCGACGCGATCGTCGACGAACTGGGCCTGCCGCCGTTCCGGGTGCCAGCGCCGCGCAACTCGGCGCAGCACACCTCGGCCTCTCTGTATCACGACCAGCCGCGGGCGCAGGGCGCCACCACCGAAACCACTGCACGGCCGCCGGTGGTTCCCGCACCGGCGCCTCGACAGCCCACCCGGGAACTGACTCGCGACGACTGGCGGCCACACGAGCCCGAATATGCGCCCGTGTCAGGACAATTCGCCGGAATCGACCTCGATGAGTTCTACTGGGCGAGACAGCGGGCCAGGCGGGCACTGCTGTTCTGGGTGATCGCCGTGCTGACGCTGACAGGCGTGATCGCCGTCGGCGCGTGGACGCTCGGCAGCAACATCGCGACGCTGATCTAAGACGACGATTTAGGTGCGGGGTTGCTTCGTGCGCCGCGTAGTACTACATTCGTAGTGCATAATTCATCAAACGATGAAATCACAGCGAGGTGATTGACGATGAACGACCCTGTACTCCCGGTTCTGGTTGTTGGGGCAGGACCGACCGGCCTGATGGTGGCGAATGAGTTAGCGCGGCATGGCGTCCGGCCCAGGATCATCGATCGAGGACCTGCTCCTGCGACGACTTCCCGCGCGCTGGTCGTCCAGCCACGGACCTTGGAGATCTTCGACGACATCGGTGTGATCGACCAGGCGATCGCAGCGGGCAACCCGGCTACGGACCTGACCATCTCGTTTGCGAAGAAGGTCGTCGAGTTGGACATCGCCGACCAGTTGACTGGACCGCAGAACCACACCGCCTACCCCGCATTGCGGACCCTCTCGCAGCACGACACCGAGCGCATCCTGACCGAACTGTTGAGCAAGCAGGGCGTCGAGATCGACCGCAGGCGGGCGCTGACGGATCTGACCCAAGACGGTGAGGCGGTGACCGTGTCGTTGCGCGGCGACGATGGATCGACCGAGACCGTGCGATGCCGTTGGGTCATCGGTTGCGACGGCGCGCACAGTGCGGTCCGCAAGGCGACAGGCATCCCGTTCACCGGGTCGACCTACCGCGACGAGTTCATCATGGCTGATGCCGAAGTCGACTGGAAGTTGCCGCACGGCGGACTCTACGGATTCCCCAGTCCTGCAGGTATTTTCGCGGCATTCTCGATGCCTGGAGAGAACCGTTACCGGATCTTCGGCAACTTCCCGCCAGGACCAGACGGCCCGAGTGCCGAGTACAGCGAACCCAGCCACGAAGAGTTCCAGGCGATGGTCGACGAGCGGGTCCCCTTCCCTGCCAAGGTCGTCAAGGAGTACTGGGTGACCCGTTACCGCGTGCACAGCCGTAGCGTGCCGCGCTATCGCGACGGGCGGGTGTTCCTCGTCGGCGACGCCGCACACGTACACAGTCCCGCAGGCGCACAAGGCATGAATACCGGTATTCAGGACGCCTACAACCTGGCGTGGAAGCTCGCACTCGTCGAACGCGGCCTCGCCGAGGAATGGCTACTGGAGAGCTATCAGGCCGAGCGCCATCCGGTCGGTGTTCAGTTGCTCAAGACGACCGACCGGTTGTTCTCGGTCCTCGGCGGGCATAACCCGCTGGCGCGGCTGGCCCGTGGTCGGGTGGCGCCGCTGCTGGCCGGCCACGTGCTGACTCGCCCGTGGGTCCTCAGTCGGGCTATCGGCCTGTTGGCGCAACTGCGCATTCACTACCCGGACAGCCCGCTCAACGCCGAGGACGGTTCGGGCTGGCGCGACGCGCCTGCACCGGGAGACCGAGCCCGCGAGGCCGACGTGATCATCGACGGACGAGCGGGACGCCTGCACGAGGTGTTCCGCGGCACCCATCACACCGTGCTGCTGTTCAGCGGGCTCGACGACGAAGCGCGGCCGGCAGTCGAACTGTGCCGGATCGCCGAACAGATCGAGCAGATGTACCCGGGGCTGGTGTCAGCCCGCGTCGTCACCGCCGAACGCTTCGCCGATCATCCTGCGGCACTTGGCGATCCGACACGGGCGGCACACCGCCAGTATGGGATCACCTCGGGCTGCGCGTTCATCGTCCGGCCCGACAAGTACATCGGATACCGCGGACGCCCCGTCGACGTCGACCGGCTGATGGCCGATTTGGCCCGGCGGTTAGTCGCGGAGCATCTCAGCGACGAGGAACGCCAGCTCCAGTGACTGCTGGGTGTTCAGCCGCGGATCGCATGCCGTCTCGTAGCGGCCTGCCAGATCGGAATCGGAGATGTCCTGCGCGCCGCCGAGACACTCGGTGACGTTCTCACCGGTGATCTCGACGTGGATGCCGCCCGGATGGGTGCCCAGCGCGCGGTGCACCTCGAAGAAGCCCTGCACCTCGTCGACGATGCGGTCGAAGTGGCGGGTCTTGTAGCCGGTCGATGACTCGTGGGTGTTGCCGTGCATCGGGTCGCACTGCCAGATCACCTGATGACCGGTGGCCTGCACCTTCTCGATGATCGGCGGCAGCAGGTCGCGCACCTTGTTGTTGCCAAGCCTGCTGACCAGCGTCAACCGTCCCGGCTGGTTGTGCGGATCGAGACGCTCCACGTACTCGACCGCGAGCTCGGGCGTCATCGTCGGACCGATCTTCACCCCGATCGGGTTGGCGATCACCTCCGCGAACGCGACGTGCGCGCCGTCGAGCTGGCGGGTCCGCTCGCCGATCCACACGTAGTGTGCGGACAGGTCATACAGCCGCGGCTCGGGCTGCTCGACTGGGAAATCGGTCGACAGCCGCAGCATGGCCCGCTCATAGTCGAGCACCAAAGCCTCATGGCTGGCGTAGATTTCGGCGGTCTGCAGGTTGCGGTCGTCTACCCCGCATGCGCTCATGAACGTCAGGCCGCGGTCGATCTCGGCGGCCAGCGCCTCATACCGGGCGCCCGCGGGCGAGGTCCGGACGAACTCGCGGTTCCAGTCGTGCACCAAATGCAGCGAGGCCAACCCCGACGCGGTCAGCGCACGCACCAGGTTCATCGCCGCGCTGGCGTTGGCGTAGGCGCGCACCAGCCGCGACGCGTCGTGGTCACGGGCGGCGGCGTCGGGCGCGAAACCGTTGATCATGTCGCCGCGGTAGGACTTCAGGCCCA
>JAVRPX010000130.1:0-6449 GCA_032161985.1 Mycobacterium sp. | reverse complement strand
GAGAAGCGACGAGGCGGCCGTCGGGTGCTGTCGAGGAGTATCGGGCCTGGATGCGCCCGTGGGGTTTCGCTCCCGAGGAACTCGCCATCCCGGTCGACATTTGGGCGGGGACGCGCGACGAACTCGTCAACCCTAGCTGGCCACATCGCCTTGCCTCGCGAATCCCCAACGCCACCTTAAATATTCGCGACGGCGGCCACTTCATGGCGCATCTGCACTACGGCGAGATCTTCAAGGCGCTGACTTTGCGTGCCTAGCTGTACAGGGCCTCGAAGCGCTCGATCGACCGTTCGATGTCGCCTTTGACGGCTCGCGCGGCGGCCGCCCCGATCGGCCCGAACAGCGGCCTGCCGCCAAGATCGATCTTGACGGTGAACTTGCAGCCGGAAGCGGTCGGAGAAACCGTCATTTTCAGCGCGTACTTGGTGCCGCCAACACCGTCGCCCGTCAATTCGAGCAGCCGCGGCGGCTCGACGTCCCGCACGGTCCAGGTGACCCGGTTGCGTAACCCCTTCGCACCGGCCACGCCGACAATGGTCGCTCCAGGGACCAGTTGTTCGGGGACCTCACCACGCCACCCCTGATGCATCACCAACCAATCGCCAAGTTCGGACAGGTTCGATGCATGCGCCCACGCATCCTCGGGACTCAGCGACAGGTCGCGCGATAGCTCAAGTTTGGCCACCCGCAGATGCTAATGCTGGCTGTGCCCGAGAACGAAAAACAGGTAGTCGGCTACGCGGGTCAGATGCTCGCGACCGCCATAGCGTTTGTCCCACAGGCGCTAGCGGCAGCGCCGGCATGGGAGCGGCCCCATTTCCGGGTGGGGGCCGCTCCTCTCGCTACCAAGCTGGTTTCTGGAATGCCAGCCAACGCATCTCGATGGGACATTCCTCACGCGGCAGATCGAACACGTCGCGGCCACTGACCCAGTCGGCGTACCAACTAGTCGGCGGCCACGCTCCTTCTGGCAGGTGCGCCTTTTCGTACTCGTACACGGAGTCGTCAGAGACGAGCTGCAGAGGCAAACCGGACGATGCAGCCGACAACTGCTGCTGCGTGAAAATGGTTGTGTAACACTGCTGTCCGAGTTCGACAGCAGCGGCGTCGGGTGTGTATCCAGGCCTCGGGAGGAAGATGTTGAACACCAGACGACCGCTTGCGGCCAGGCACTGGGTAGCCAGCTCGAATACTGCGCGCAGCTGCTGCGTCGTCCGAAAATCGGAGACCACCTCAGAGAGCAGGATGAGTCGATAGTCCCGCCGCAGATCTTCATCGGTGGAGAAGACGTCACGCTGGATCACGCGCACGTCAAGTGACTCCTTTTGACGTCGCCGCGGATGATGTCGGCGAACTTCGGGGTCATCTCCACCACATCGACCGGGTGGCCGCGCCGCGCCACGGCCAGGGTGTTGCGTCCCGTTCCTCCGCCGATATCGAGCACCGGATGCGTCGTGGCATCGGGCGCTTCGGTCGCCAAATTCCACACGCGGCGGAGATTCGCGCCGTGATCCTGTCGGCATCCGCGCGGCTCGTCACGGATCCGTCGCAGATCACGGCGGACAGAGCTATGGGACCGTTCAGTGTGTCGTATCGGGCTGGCGTTGATGGCTGGTCGACGGCTGAGCTTTACGTTTTGAACCGCTATCGGGAACTCGCCCGGTAGCACTGCGGCAGTGGCAAGGACACCAGTTGTCAAATCCTCTATGGGGAACGTGATATCGCGGTCGCATCGGTGTATCTGCCGCAACTGGCGGGGCACTGTTCCGGCAGTGCAAGCAATTCAAATGACGGATTTCCACTGGCAGTTCCCTGGACCGACGCCATAGAAGCTAGTGGTCAGCAGGTGTTGTTGTTGAATCCGCAAGGCACAGTCGCCTTAACGGTGGGAGAAGCGATCGGGATAAGAACCGCTGTCGGAGGGGTCGTCGTGGTAGCGGTGTCGCCGAGTGTCATTTTGCCGCTGGACACGGTTGGCGCGGTGCCGCTGGCCGTCTCCTCGCCCAGTGCCGTTGCGAAGGCGCCCGCGGCTACAAGCGCCGCTCCGGCAACCAATATTGCTCGCATCTTTGTCGGCGGCTGCATGAATGTCCCTCCTGGTCTCTGTGGCGCGCCTTCGTATGACGTGCGGATGTGCTGAGAGTCCCTCGCCGAACTGGACCGTCGCTGAATAGCTTCTGGCAACCCGCTACCAATCCGCCTCTACGCGGGTATGGGTGACTCCGGATCCGGTTGGGACCGAGCGCTGCTAGGTAGCGGTTCTTAACGGGAACCGTGATTACCGGTGACCTTGTGGCCTTAACGAAAATGTGAGTCAGGCGGGCCGCGTGGCGGGTCTTAATCCCAATTTCTTATCGCTGTTATCGAACGCGGGTCAGGGTCGGTCGGTTGTCGTGCAAGGAACACGATGGCCGACCGACCCGCGCCCACGAAGCGAGCAGCTTTGTCGCTTCTTAGCGGCAAGTCGCTTAGGTCGACCGACAAGACTTGCCCGTCCGCGCCAGCTAACCCCTTGAAGGGGAGTTTGCTGGCATCTCCCCCGGTACTCACTGGGTACGCACAGTTGCGCATACCGGCAGGTCGCGGACGTAACCGAACGTTAACGAACGGGCTAGCCAATCTGACCTATCAGTGCAGATCAGCCCACCCAAACACCACGGTTTGAGCCACGGCTAACCACGAACGTCAACGGTCCCAAAAGAGCGGATGACGGGATTCGAACCCGTGTAAACGGCTTTGCAGGCCGGTGCCTAGCCACTCAGCCACACCCGCATCGGGCATGAGCCTGCCAGAACGGCCGGCGTCGGCCCAGCGTTTGGATCGCCTTGATCGCTACCCGTCCAGCGGCATTCCGGCAGCAATGCCTCCCTGCGGCCACCCGGCAGGCGAGTCCTCCCACGGCTCCTGACGGCCGTATGGCGTCAGGTCGAGGAACGGATATCCAACCGCCGAATGGTCCAGGCCGCGCGCGTAGGCGGAATAGGTGTGGAACACCTCATCGCCGCGGCGCAGGAACACACTCGCACCCGGTAAATCGCCGCGCAGGTCGTCGTCGCTCCAGCCGTCGGCACGCAACTCGTCGAGCGACTTGTAGTTGTACTCGAGCGACGCCCGGTTGGGGTCCAACGTCACGTGGTAGTCGTAGCTGAAGTCGTTGTCGCGCGACGAATACCACGGGAATGTCCAACCGTGCTGGTCGCGGTACCGCGCGATGCTGGCATACGGCGCGCGCGAAACACAGGCGAACGTCACTCCCCTGGCGTTCAGCAGCGCCCGGTCCTTCTGCGTAAACGTCATGTCCGCGGCGGCCGTGCAGCTCGGACAGCCCGCGTCGATCGCATCGATCCACATGAAGTGGTGGATGTAGAGCTGCGGGCGGCCCTCGAAGATGTCGCGCAGCCGGACCTCGCCGCTGGGGCCCTCGAACACGTAGTCCTTATCCACCTTCACCATTGGCAGCCGGCGCCGCTCCGCGTTCACGGTGTCGCGCAAGTGCGTGACCTCGCGTTCGCGCGCCAGCAGTTTCTTGCGGGCGGCCAGCCAGTCCTCACGAGTGGCGACATCGGGATATGCGGTGAGGGGTGTGGGCATGGGTTTCTCCTAGCGAATAGGCCTCGGATATATAGACATCGCGGCGCGGCGAAAGTCATCGGTGCATCCTCGCGGGGTTAATTTGATGCATGCAACTCTGGCTGGCCGATCCGCCGTTCTTCGGTGGCCCGGGGCAGGGCACGCGTCAAATCATCGAGCTCTTCGTCGCGTTCGGCCTGACTTCGTTGATCGGTCTCGAGCGCGAGATCCAGGGCAAGAGCGCCGGGGTGCGCACGCAAACCATCGTCGGCACGGCGGCCGCGCTGATCCTGCTCGTCAGCAAGTACGGCTTTACCGACGTGCTGCAGGACGGCCTTGTCGTCGTCGACCCGTCACGTGTGGCAGCCCAAATCGTCACGGGCATCGGCTTTCTCGGCGCGGGCATCATTATCTTCCGCCGCGGTTCGGTGCATGGCCTTACCACCGCGGCCGCCGTATGGGAGTCCGCTGCCATCGGCATGGCGGCTGGGGCCGGCCTGCTACTGCTCGCCGTCACGGTGACCGCGATGCACTTCCTCATCATCGTGGGCTTCATGCCCCTGGCGAAACGGCTAGCCGCCCGGTTGAGCGGGTCGGTCACCATGCACGTCACCTATGAAGAGGGCCGGGGCGTGATGAGTAACCTGCTGCAGGCCTGTGACCGGCGCCAGTGGCAGCTCACCGACCTCTCCGCCGACGCCGCTGGAGAACACGTCCGCGCGGGGAACTCCGGCGTGCTGCTGACGCTGTCGGGCAGGGGAATCCTCACCGCGCCGACGGTGCTGGCCGGCATAGACGGCGTGACGGCAATCCGCCAGCTCGACGACGAATCCGACTAGTGACGTTGTGACCATCGGACTGATCTGCGCGATCCCGCAGGAACTCGCCCATCTCCGCGCCGCCCTCATCGACGCTCACAGCGAGGAGGCGGCGCACACCGTCTTCGACACCGGCACGATCGACGGCCATGACGTGGTGCTGGCCGGTTCTGGCATGGGCAAGGTCAATGCCGCGCTCGTCACCACGCTGCTCGCCGACCGATTCGGCTGCCGCACAGTCGTTTTCTCCGGGGTGGCCGGCGGGCTGGACCCGACGCTGTCGATCGGCGACGTCGTTATTGCCGACCTCGTGATTCAGCACGATGCGGGGATGCTCGAGGATCAGCGCCTGCGGACCTATCAGCCTGGCTATGTCCCGATCATCAACCCCACCGATCGACTCGGCTACCCGGCCGACCCCGAATTGCTCGCCAGCGTAAAGGGGCGACTGGCAGGAATCTCGGTTCCCGGCCAAATCGTCTACGGCACAGTGCTATCCGGCGATCAGTACCTGAACTGCGAGACCACCCGCGATCGGCTGGTGCGCGAGCTGGGCGGGCAGGCGATCGAGATGGAGGGTGGCGCCGTCGCGCAAGTGTGCGAGGCGTTCGGCATCCCATGGTTGGTCATCCGCGCGCTGTCGGACCTAGCAGGCGGCGACGCACTCTTCGACTTCACCACGTTCGTGGATCAGGCCGCCGCGTCCTCGGCTACGATCCTGCGGCGGCTGCTGCCCGTGCTCTGAACGACGCGATAGCACCTGCGGCGGCCAGAAGGGCGAAGAATGCGAACGCCCAGCGCGCCGGTGTCGCGTCGCCCGTATCGGTCATGTTGACCACGACGCCCGCCAGTCCCGCGCCGAAGGCGCCGCAGATCAGCTGGACGGTGTTGATGGCCGCGGCCGCCGCCGGACCCTCGGCGGGATCGTCGACGCAACTCATCGCCCACGCCGACAGGTGCGGCCACGCGATACCCACACCGGCGCCGGTGATCAGCAGCGCCACCGCCCACATCGCGACGAGCCCGACGGATGCCTCCTCGAACTGGGTGAGCGCCGCGATCGTCAACCCGGTCGCCATCACTAGCGGCGCGACGGCGACGGTCCAACTGATCACCCGACTGCTGCGCAGTGAGGCGCTGCTGATCTCGCCGACGGTCCAGCCGATCGCGAGCCCGGCGCCCAGAAACCCAGCTGCGACGGGCGTCAGGTGGGCCAGCCGCCGGCCGAAGAACGGCACGTACATGTCGACCATCGTGGCGGCCATCAGCACGCCGAGCGTGAGGTAGATCGACTTCAACGGGCCGGACCCGAACGTGCTGGGCGGGAGCACCGCCGCCGGGAGCCGTCGGTCGACGTACACGAATGCCGCGACAAGTGTGGCGCCCAGCGCCAACAACGCGGCCGTCCCCCGGACGTCGTGCGGAATGCCTGCCACGCTGACAGACAATGCGGCCGCGCCGAGCAACAGCAGCGACCACACCGGGACCGTTATGCGGACGGAATCGTCGCGCTCGGCGTCTCCCCGTGCAGGCAGCACGATCGGAACCAGCACGGCCATCGCGGCGGTCAGGATCACCAGCACACCGAATGCCCAACGCCACGAACCGAATTGGGCGAACAGCCCGCCCGCAGCGGGGCCGACCAGCGTACCGACTCCCCACATCGCTGACACCAGCGCTGAAGCCTTGGTCCACAACGAGCTCGGCAGCGCCGTGTTGATGACGGCGTATCCCAAACCGGCGAGAAGGCCGCCTGCCGCGCCCTGCACCGTTCGGCCCACCAACATGATCTCCATGGTCGGCGCCACAGCGCACGCCAAGCTGCCCACCCCGAACACGCTCAGGGCCAACAGATATGACCACCGCGGCCCCAGCCGAGTCAGTGTTGCGTGGACGGTGGTCGCCGCCACCACCGACGCGACCAGATACACCGTCGTCACCCATGCGTAGAACCGTTGACCACCGATGTCGGCGACCGCGCTGGGCATCAGGCTGATGGTGAGGAACTCGTTCGTGGCGTACAGCGCCACACCGCCCGCGAGCACGGTCGAGGCCCCAAGG
>JAVRPX010000129.1:0-4850 GCA_032161985.1 Mycobacterium sp. | reverse complement strand
CAGCAACCCAAGACCCGCGAAACATCGCCAATTGGAGCAGACGAGAATGACGCGTGAAATGAAGCACCTGGTCCTCATCACCGGAATGGTGTGCGTCGTGCTAGGACTCGGCCAGTTCGTTCTCGGTTCCCAACTGGCGCCCGGCGCCGCGATGGCGAACGCCACCACGGAGTCCGCCGAGCGATTCGCCGGCGGCATCTTGATCGGATTCGGCCTGGCCTGGCTGTGGGCGGCGCGCATGTCGCCGATACCCCTGGTCGTGGTGCGCTTCCTGGCCGGCGTTTCTGCTGCTCGGCGCGACCGGTCGGATCATCTCCATTGCCGCGCAGGGCTGGCCCCACTGGTTTCAGCTGGCCCAGACCGCCGTCGAGATCGTGGTGCCGGCGCTCGTCCTGATCCTTACCAGGGTCGTCGCCAAGCGAGCGAGTCGTCAATCCGGAACCCAGCTGAGCACCGATTCGCCCGGTAACGGGATGGCGCCGGTTACGGAGCCGTGTCCGGTCGGGCCGAGACCCGTGACGTGATCGAAGTTCCGATTGATGGGCCAGGTCGGTGCCATCCACGTAGTCCATCGCGATCCAGAGACGCCCGTCGTATTCTCCCCGGTCGTGGATCCCGACGACATGCGGATGACGTAGTCCTGCGGCCAGGTCGGCCTCACGGATGAATCGCTCGCGGAAGGAAGTGTCGCTCGATATGTCCGGACGGAGGACCTGAGGGCTTCCTGACGTGGCAGGCGGGATACTGGACCAGATGGACCTCGCCCATCCCTCCGGAACCGAGCCGTCGCAGGACCCGGTATCCGGCGAAGGTCTCCCCAATCTTCAGCGGCATGGCGAGATGCTAGCTGTCGCCTCGGCGACACTCGCTTGTTCTGGAGATGTGATGCGCTCCGTATACGGCTTAGTTTAGTTACCTCATCGAGAGTCGGTATGGAGTCGATGGCGAACACCAGCTCAGCTTTGAACCAGACCGACAGCGCTGGGCACCGCAGATGCACAACTGGAAGGAGTTTCGAGTTGCTGAACTCTGACGAGTACGACTCGAGCGCCATCGCCCGGGCCAACGCGCGGGCCTGGGATGTCGAGGTTGCCAACAATCACTGGGCGACCGTGCCCCTCACCGACGACGAGTTCCGCGGCGCGGCGCGCAATGGGTTTCCGGTGTCGTTGACAGGATCTCGGCCCGTGCCCGCCAGTTGGTTCGGCGACCTCTCGGGCCGACACGTGCTGTGCATCGCTTGCGGCGGTGGACAACAGGCGGTGCTGCTCGCCGCGCGGGGCGCCATCGTCACCTCGTTGGAGAATTCCACGCAGCAGCTGCAACGCGACAT
The DNA here is from genome assembly GCA_032161985.1 of Mycobacterium sp. GTDB lineage: Bacteria > Actinomycetota > Actinomycetes > Mycobacteriales > Mycobacteriaceae > Mycobacterium. The sequence goes on along the minus strand of JAVRPX010000129.1, from coordinate 3,517 downwards.
CGACACCTGCGCGAAGTTCGGTCTTGCCCTGACCACCGTCGAGGGTTCGATGGACGACATGCATATGTTGTCGGCGTCGGTATTCGACATGGTGGTGCTCGGCATGGGGGCCCAGTTCGTGGCAGATATTCGACCGATGTTCGCGCATGTACGCCGCGTCCTCACCAGCGATGGCGTCTTCATCGGGGCCTTCGTCAACCCGGTTTGCTATGTGTTCGATTGGGCGGCTCAGACAGCCGGCCGGCTCGAGGTAAGGCACAAGGTGCCTTACTCCGATCTGGCGTCGTTGCCTGAGGAAGAACGGCTGACTCTCTTCGGACGCGACGCGCCACTGGAATTCGGGCATAGCCTCGAACAGATCATCGGCGGCCTGTCGGCTGAAGGCCTGTGTGTCAACGGATACCTTGAAGAGTTCAACGCGCGCGAACAGATGGGCGAGTACTTTCCGAGCTTTTTCGTGTTGCGCGCTGGCTGAGAGGCCGGTGCTTTCGCCGTCGCGCCGAGTCTCGCTACGTGCTCCCCATCGTCGCCAATGACTTGCCGTTGATCGCCCGTCTCGATCCCTACTGACGTAATTTTCGGGACAGGAACACGACCGACAGGGCTAGCAACGACTTTCACTCGGCAGCATGTCGTTCGCCGACCAGCGGCAACAATGAGGCAATGAAGCTGCCCGTCATGCCGCCGGTGTCGCCGATGTTGGCCAAGTCGGTGCCGACAATCCCGCCCGATGCCTCCTATGAACCGAAGTGGGACGGCTTCCGGTCGATTTGCTTCCGCGACGGCGAGGAGGTCGAGCTGGGTAGTCGCAACGAGCGGCCGCTGACCAGGTATTTCCCCGAATTGGTCGGGGCGATCATCGCTGAGCTACCCGAACGTTGCGTGATCGATGGCGAAATCGTCATTGCCACCAGTCACGGGCTGGACTTCGAGGCCTTGCAACAACGCATCCACCCAGCCGACTCGCGGGTGCGGATGCTCGCTAAGAAGACCCCTGCGTCCTACGTAGCGTTCGACCTGCTCGCTTTGGGCGACGACGATTACACCGGGCGATCGTTCGCCGAGCGCCGCGCCGCTCTCGTAACGGCCTTGGCCAACTCCGGCCCCTCGGTTCACGTCACACCGGCGACCACCGATCTCACGACCGCACAACGATGGTTCGAGGAGTTCGAGGGGGCCGGTCTCGACGGCGTCGTCGCCAAACCGCTGACGATCACCTATCAGCCCGACAAGCGCGTCATGTTCAAGGTCAAGCACGTGCGCACGGCCGACTGCGTGGTCGCGGGCTACCGCATGCACAAGTCCGGTGACGACGCGATCGGTTCGCTGCTGCTCGGGCTATACAAGGACGACGGCTCCCTCGCCTCCGTCGGTGTCATCGGCGCGTTCCCAATGGCCAAGCGGCGCGAGCTGTTCGCCGAATTCCAGTCCCTGGTCACGACTTTCGAAGGGCATCCGTGGAACTGGGCCGCCCACATGACCGGCGACCGCACTCCAGGGCGCAACGAGGGGTCCCGCTGGAACGCTGGCAAGGACCTATCCTTCGTGCCGCTGCGGCCCGAACGAGTTGTCGAGGTCCGCTACGACCACATGGAAGGCGAAAGGTTCCGCCACACAGCACAATTCAACCGATGGCGCCCCGACCGCGACCCACGCTCATGCACCTACGCGCAACTCGAACAACCACTCAGCTTTGGGCTTGGCGACATCATCCCCGGGCTCATCGAGCAAGGCGGAAGCTAACGCGCACGGCGGCACTGTCGGTGGTCGGTCGTACTTTCTGTGCGTGGCTGTTTCCGGATGGCGATTGTGCTTCTTTCCAGCGGTGTTGCCGTGCCGTCAGCCAACCTGTCCTCGCTATCCGCGCTGCAATCGGTCGACTGGACCCAGTGGCGACAGGCAGCAGCGATCCCGGAGCGGACGCCGTTCCTGTTGTCGCCGACGTTCGAGTACGACGTCGACCTCAATGGCTTCTTCCTTTCCGGCGAGATGCTGGGCCGCGCGTGGAACACCCAGGACGGCTACGCCCGGGACCTGAAAGCGTTCCTGAACTTCTTGTGGCGCAACCGCAATCGAACCACTTGGCGTGACGTCACGGCGGATGATCACTTGGCGTATCTGGTGTGGCGACGCACCGATCCCGACGGACCGCGAATCGACGACTCGACCTGGGATCGGGAAGTCACGGCGGTCAACCAGTTCCACGCCTGGCAGGTGCGGGCACAGCACGTACCCGGCAACCCAATTCCGCAGCCGCAAATTCGTCCACGCCCTGCACCGACACGACATGGTCGGCTCCATGGGCCGCGTCGTGGGCCTGCGACAGCGCCGCTATGGAGAGCTTCTTCGGTCTGTTGCAGAAGAACGTCCTGGACCGGCGCTGCTGGGACACTCGCGAGCAACTGCGGATCGCGATCGTCACCTGGATCGAGCGGACCTATCACCGCCGCCGACGCCAAACTGCGCTCGGCGGGTTGACCCCATCGAATACGAGACCATCATGACCACACCAGCCAATCAGGCTGCGTAACCGAAACTGTCACCTGTTCGTGCAGCAGACCCAAAATCGCGAAGACCGGCATGTCAGCTGCGGACGGGGCTAGATACCAACGGACATGAACTCCGAGGCAGTGGCCGGGTCCTCGTTGGCACAAGCCATTGCCGAGCCTGCGGGATCCACCGTTCATTCGTGTGTGCAAAGCGACGTCCAAGTTCCCTCTCGAGTTAGGTGGTCATGTCGCGGGCGCAGCGGATGATTGCGTAGCGATTACGTCGCCAGACGGACTTCGAAATGGCTATGACACAACCATTCGAAACGAGTAGCGCAGTACTCATGCCGCTACGCCTCATCAAGTGGATGATTTCATCGCACCCTATCGATGCATCCAGCGGATCGGGATCGCTGTCGATACGGGATTGCTTCGGGGTGCGGGGAGGTCCCGATGCGTACTGACGCTGCCGATGCGCCGCAGTTCAGCGACCAGAGACACCAGCAGTCCTTCCTCTACGACGCCTTCATCTCCTACGACCACGACGACCAACCAGTCGCGTACGGGATCCAACGCGGACTACACCGCATCGGCCGGCGGATAGGGCAACTGCGTGCATTGCGGGTATTTCGCGATTCGACCGATCTGACCGCCAGCCCTGATCTGTGGGCCAAAGTCGCCGAAGCGATGGAGGGCTCGCGTTACCTGATCGTCGTGCTGTCTCCGGCCGCCGTCGCCTCAAAATGGGTCAACAAAGAGGTCGCTCACTGGTTGCTACAACGCGGACCTGACCATCTGTTGTTCGTCGTGGCCGCCGGCGGCCTGACTTGGGACGAAGCCACAGGACGGTTTGACCCGGACCGCTCCGATGCGGCACTGCCGGTTCTCACCCAGCCCGGTGTCCTGCCGGCCGAACCGCTCTACGTCGATGTCTGCGACAACGCTCCGTGGGATCCCAACACCGCGTTGTTCCGCGAGAAGCTCACCGACCTGGCCGCCCCCATTCACGGCAAACCCAAGTCCGAACT
>JAVRPX010000128.1:0-7335 GCA_032161985.1 Mycobacterium sp. | reverse complement strand
CTGGAGAAGTACTCAACCGACCTGACAGAGCGCGCACGTGAAGGCAAGCTCGACCCGGTTATCGGGCGCGACAACGAGATTCGGCGCGTCGTGCAGGTGCTGAGCCGCCGCACCAAGAACAACCCTGTGCTGATCGGTGAACCCGGCGTCGGCAAGACCGCGATCGTTGAGGGCCTGGCCCAGCGCATCATCGAAGGCGACGTGCCGGAGAGCCTGCGCGACAAGACCGTCGTCTCGCTCGACTTGGGTTCGATGGTCGCTGGTGCGAAGTACCGCGGCGAATTCGAGGAACGGCTCAAGGCCGTGCTCGACGACATCAAGAACTCGGCCGGTCAGATCATCACGTTCATCGACGAGCTGCACACCATCGTCGGCGCAGGCGCCACAGGCGAATCGGCGATGGACGCCGGCAACATGATCAAGCCCATGCTCGCCCGCGGTGAGCTGCGGCTGGTCGGCGCCACCACGCTCGACGAGTACCGCAAGTACATCGAGAAAGACGCGGCGCTGGAGCGCCGCTTCCAGCAGGTGCTGGTCGGTGAGCCGTCGGTCGAGGACACCGTCGGCATCTTGCGCGGCCTCAAGGACCGCTACGAAGTGCACCACGGCGTGCGGATCACCGACTCCGCCCTCGTCGCGGCGGCTACGCTGTCCGACCGCTACATCACCGCGCGGTTCCTTCCCGACAAGGCGATCGACCTGGTCGACGAGGCGGCGTCGCGGTTACGGATGGAGATCGACTCCCGGCCCGTCGAGATCGACGAGGTCGAGCGCATCGTGCGTCGCCTCGAGATCGAGGAGATGGCGCTGGCCAAGGAATCCGATGACGCGTCCAAGGAGCGGCTGGAGAAGCTGCGCGCCGAGCTGGCCGACCAGAAGGAGAAGCTGGCCGAGCTGACGACCCGCTGGCAGAACGAGAAGAGCGCCATCGACGTGGTCCGTGAGCTCAAGGAGCAGCTGGAGACGCTGCGCGGCGAGGCCGACAGGGCCGAGCGCGACGGCAATCTGGAGAGGGCGTCCGAGCTGCGTTACGGCCGCATCCCCGAGCTGGAGAAGAAGCTCGATGCGGCGGTGCCGCAGGCCGAGGCCCGTGACGACGTCATGCTCAAGGAGGAGGTCGGGCCCGACGACATCGCCGACGTGGTGTCGGCGTGGACCGGCATTCCGGCGGGCCGGATGCTCGAGGGCGAGACGGCCAAGCTGCTGCGGATGGAAGACGAGCTCGGTAAGCGTGTAGTCGGTCAGCGCAAGGCCGTCCAGGCGGTGTCGGATGCGGTGCGCCGCAGCCGCGCCGGTGTCGCCGATCCAAACCGTCCGACGGGCTCGTTCATGTTCCTGGGCCCGACCGGCGTCGGCAAGACCGAGTTGGCAAAGGCGTTGGCGGAGTTCCTGTTCGACGACGAACGGGCGATGGTCCGCATCGACATGAGCGAGTACGGCGAGAAGCACTCCGTGGCCCGCCTGGTCGGTGCGCCTCCTGGCTACATCGGGTACGACCAGGGCGGCCAGCTGACCGAGGCGGTGCGACGGCGTCCGTACACGGTGATCCTGTTCGACGAGATCGAGAAGGCCCACCCGGATGTGTTCGACGTGCTGTTGGCTGTCCTCGACGAAGGTCGGTTGACCGACGGCCAGGGCCGCACGGTCGACTTCCGCAACACGATCCTGATCCTGACCTCCAACCTCGGCGCCGGAGGCACCGAGGAACAGGTGATGGCCGCGGTGCGCTCGGCGTTCAAGCCGGAGTTCATCAACCGCCTTGACGACGTGATCGTCTTCGACCCGCTCGATCCTGATGAGCTGGTGGCCATCGTCGACATCCAGCTGGCCCAGCTCGACAAGCGGCTGGCTCAGCGGCGGCTCACCCTCGAGGTGTCGTTGGCCGCCAAGAAGTGGCTGGCCGACCGCGGGTTCGATCCGCTCTACGGGGCGCGTCCGCTGCGCAGGCTGATCCAGCAGTCCATCGGCGACCAGTTGGCCAAGATGCTGCTGGCCGGTGACGTGCACGACGGCGACGTGGTTCCCGTCAACGTCGGCCCGGACGGAGACTCCCTGGTCCTGGGATGAGCGAGCACTGGCCGGGACGGGCGTGATATCGATGAACGGTGATCACGCCCGTACCCGGTAAGCCAAATCTCCTTCTCGGCGCCTACGAGCCGCACACTCTCGGCTACCGCGCGGAGGAGTTCTTTGTCTCGGGGACCGCGTCGTCGTACGCGACCGACGAGCAGGCGGACTACACCACGCGCATCGTGGTTCTGCGGCCGGCCGATGATGCCGCGTTCAATGGAACGGTCATCGTTGAATGGCTCAATGTCAGCGGCGGCATCGATGCACCCGCCGTCTGGTTCATGGCTCATCGCGAGATCGCCCGAGAGGGCTACGCCTATGTCGCGGTCTCGGCGCAACGGGTGGGTGTCGAGGGCGGAGTGAGCCTCGTCGGCGCCGACATGTCGCTCAAGGCCCAGGATCCAGAACGGTATTCGCAACTCAGCCACCCGGGCGATGCCTTCGCCTACGACATCTTCTCTCAGGTTGGTTCGCTGGTGAAGACCGGCGCGATCGATCAACTCAACCCGGAAGTCGTTCTGGCGGTGGGTGAGTCGCAATCGGCCGCGTATCTGACGACCTACGTCAACGCCGTAGATCCACTCGCCGGGGTCTATGACGGCTTCCTGGTCCATTCTCGATTCGGGCCTGCGGCGCCGCTGGACGGAACCAGCGTGTTCGATGCGGTAGGACCAGACGCCGTGCAGGCCATACCGTTTCGGCCCGATCTGCGCGTGCCGATCATGACGGTCATCACCGAAACAGATCTGGTCGGTGGCTGGCGCACCGGCTACCACTCGGCGAGACGACCCGACGACGAACACTTCCGGGCGTGGGAGATCCCGGGCACTGCCCACGCGGACAACTACACCATCCGGGTCGGATTCATCGACAACGGACTCGCCTCGCTGGACGATATCGTCGCGGCGTATGCGCCGACCAACGAACTGATGGGTACGCGGTTGTCGTACTGCATCAACTTCGCCCCACAGCATCACTACGTCCTGCAGGCAGCCATCGCGAAGTTGAACGACTGGGTTCGAACCGGCGAGCCCCCACCGACCGCACCACCAATTGCCTTGACCGACGCCAATCCGCCGGAACTCGTCCTTGACGCGAATGGGCTGGCCGAAGGCGGCGTCCGCACTCCGTGGCTCGACGTCCCGATCGCGCGGACGTCGGGCATCGCACCCGAGGAGAGCGCAATGTCGTTCCTGTTCGGGTCCGGCGAGGTGTTCGACACCGCGGTGCTGAGCGCGCTTTACCCGCGCGGCTATGCGGAATACCTCGAGCGATTCACCGAGGCCCTCGACCGTTCGATCGACTCAGGGTTCGTTCTGCCTGCGGACCGCTCCGAAATCCTCGAGCTTGCTGCGGCGACGTGCTGGTCCCGGGCTGAGATGTGACCGTGATCTCGTTGAGTTCGGGATTAATCGCCACCTGCAAGTAGGCTAGGGCGCGATGGTCCCGCTCTGGTTCACGCTGTCCGCACTCTGTTTTGTGGGTGCGGCGGTGCTGCTGTATGTCGACATCGACCGTCGACGCGGGCTGGGCCGTCGCCGCAAGTCGTGGGCGAAGTCGCACGGCTTCGACTACGAGCACGAGTCGGGCGACATCCTCAAGCGCTGGAAACGCGGCGTGATGTCCACCGTCGGCGACGTGAGCGCCAAGAATGTGGTGCTCGGGCAGATCCGCGGCGAGGCCGTGTTCATCTTCGACCTCGAAGACGTCGCGACGGTCATCGCGCTGCACCGCAAGGTCGGCACCAACGTCGTCGTCGACCTGCGGCTCAAGGGCATCAAGGAGCCGCGGGAGAACGACATCTGGCTGCTCGGCGCGATCGGCCCGCGGATGGTGTTCTCAACCAACCTCGACGCCGCGCGCCGGGCCTGCGACCGGCGGATGGTGACGTTCGCGCACACGGCGCCGGACTGCGCCGAGATCATGTGGAACGAACAGAACTGGACGCTGGTGTCCATGCCGGTCACCAGCACCCGTGCCCAGTGGGACGAGGGCCTGCGCACCGTGCGCCAGTTCAACGACCTGCTGCGGGTGTTGCCGCCGCTCCCGCAGGCCGTCGCGGGCCAGGCCGTCGCGCGGCGCAGTGGCTCGCCGAGCCGCCCGCTCAAGCCGGCGCCTGCACGCTCCGAAGTGCCGCCCGGCCGGGCCGACCTGCCGCCGGGGCGCGCTGACGTCGGGCGTTACGCACCACCGCGCCCTGAGACAGGCCGCGCCGAACCGATGCGCCGCCCGCCGCCGCCGTCGCGCAACGGGAGGCAGTCGCCGCACTATCAGCGGTAAGTACGCTCATACGCATGTCACGCCCCGTCGCATTGATCACTGGACCGACGTCCGGGCTTGGCGCGGGATTCGCCCACCGCTACGCCATCGACGGCTACGACCTGGTGCTGGTCGCCCGCGACGCCGAACGGCTGGAGTGCCTCGCCGCCGAGCTACACGACGAGGCCGGCGCGAACGTGGAAGTCCTGGTCGCCGACCTGGCCGCCGACACCGACCGCGCCAAGGTGGCCGACCGGCTGGCCGCAGGAGTGCGAGTATTGGTGAACAACGCAGGGTTTGGCACGTCCGGGGAATTCTGGACCGCCGACCTGGGGCTCCTGCAATCCCAGCTCGACGTCAACGTCACCGCGGTGATGCAGCTGACGCACGCCGCGCTGCCGCCCATGCTGGCCGCCACCGATGGCACGGTGATCAACGTCGCCAGCGTGGCGGGGTTGCTTCCCGGCCGCGGGTCGACGTACTCGGCATCCAAGGCCTGGGTGATCGCGTTCTCCGAAGGGCTGGCCAACGGCCTCGGCGGCACCGGCGTCGGCGTCCACGCGCTATGCCCGGGCTTCGTGCACACCGAGTTTCACGCTCGCGCAGGCATCGACATGGCCAAGACCCCGTCGTTCCTGTGGCTCGAGGTCGACGACGTGGTCCGCGAATGCATGGCCGACGTCGCCAAGGGCAAGGTGGTCATCGTGCCGGGCCTGCAGTACAGGGCGCTCGCCACCGGCGGACGGTTGGTGCCGCGAAACCTGGTGCGCGCCATGACGAAAGTTGTAGGCCGCGGCCGGAATAGAACCTGAGCCGGACCTAGATGTCACAGCGTGCAGTGATCGCCGTGATGGCGGCGATCGTCATGGTCGCCTCCGCGTGTTCGGGCGACGACGGCCGCGCCCACCCGTACTCCACCCAATCCGCGGCGATTGGGGAATCGCTGTCCGTCCTCGGCTGGAACATGTCGGTGACGAATCTGCGGTTCGACGGCGACTACGTCCTGGTTGACGTGGACGCTTCCCCGTCGCACAAAGACGCCCCGCACGCCAAACCCGAAGACATCCGGTTCGGGCTCTACGGTGCGCTGGCGCATCCGATCGAGGCGAACGGCCTTGGCGCCTGCAAGGATGTGACAAGCCTTGCGCTGCAACCATTGTCGGCGCCCACCCCGGACCGGCTCACGGGCACAGTGTGTTTGGGGCCGCAGCGCGATCAGTCCCAGGTACGCGGCGTCTACGTGTACTCGCCGCGCGAGCGAATCCCCGACACCGCGGCGGCGTACCCCGCGGCGTTTCCCATCGGCGTGCTGCCGACGAACGAGAACGACACCGGGCTGGTGCTCAAGACGACGAGCGTAGACGCCTTTCATGCCGACGGCGCGCAGCTGGATCCGTCCGCGATGGGTGATCCGACGGCATTTTCCGGCAACGGCTACATGCTGCTCGGGCTCGAAATCGACGGTCTGGCAGCGCGATACCGCGACGACTCGGCCCGCCGTGGCGGCCCCATGATGGTGCTGGCGGCGCCGACGCTGCCTGCCCCTGGGCTGAGCCACGCCTGCGACATCTACGGCGCCTCGGTGCTCGTGCTGCCGGAGGCATCACTCGACGCCGTTGTAGTCCGCGCGTCGCTGTGCACGCAGGGTGAGATCAACGCGGCACTGCTCTATGCGACGGTATCGCTCGTCGGCACCCACGCCGGATTATGGACCACCCATGACTGATGCAGGACCCACGGAATGGGGCGAGATGCCCGGCGTGGGCCCGTGGGAAGGTCCGCTTCCCGACGATCCGCGGTACGACCCCGCGCTGCTGCGCGACGGTGACACCCGAAACGTCGTTGACACATACCGGTACTGGACGCGCGACGCGATCATCGCCGACATAGACGAGCGCCGCTGCGCGCTCCATGTGGCGATCGAGAACTTCGGAAACGACGCGAACATCGGCGGGGTGGTGAGGACCGCCAACGCGTTCGCCGTCGACACCGTGCACATCGTCGGCCGCCGACGGTGGAACCGGCGCGGCGCCATGGTGACCGACCGCTATCAACGCCTGCGCCACCACGACACCACCGCCGAACTGTTGGCCTTCGCTGCGGATGCGGGATTGGCCGTTGTCGCCGTCGACAACGTGGCAGGCGCGGTGCGAATCGAACACACGGAACTGCCGAGGGACTGCCTGTTGATATTCGGTCAGGAAGGGCCGGGTATCACCGACGACGCGAAGGCAGGCGCGGCCGTCACCGTGTCGATCGCCCAGTTCGGATCGACCCGCAGCATCAACGCCGCGGTTGCCGCGGGCATCGCCATGCACACCTGGATCACCCAACATGGGGACATTTCCAAGGCCTGGTAGGGCAGGATCGACACCATGGATCAGCTATGGGCCAACCGAGCAGCAAGCGCTGAGGCCGCCGTTGCCAAGCGGCACCTGAAACGGATCTGGAAAGTGCCCGGCACCCAGCTCGGTGTGGTGTCGTGGCCGCCGACGCGCCACGACAGCGAGTTCCGCACTTGGCACTACTGGTGGCAGGCGCACCTGCTGGACTGCCTGGTCGACGCGCAGGTGCGCGACCCGCAACCCGACCGGATCATCAAGATCACCCGCCAGATCCGGTCACATCGGTTGCGCAACAACGGTTCCTGGATCAACAACTACTACGACGACATGGCCTGGCTTGCGCTGGCTCTCGAGCGGGCCGGCCGGTTGGCCGGGGTGGAGCGCCCGGCAGCGCTCAAGAAGCTGTCCGAGCAGTTCCTCAACGCATGGGTGCCCGAGGACGGCGGCGGCATCCCGTGGCGCAAACAGGACCAGTTCTTCAATGCCCCGGCGAACGGGCCTGCGGGGATCTTCCTGGCCCGATATGACGACCGGCTGCGGCGCGCCCAGCAGATGTCCGACTGGATCGACGAGACCATCATCGACCCGGAGACCCACCTGGTGTTCGACGGAATCAAGGCCGGGTCGCTGGTGCGCGCCCAGTACACGTACTGCCAGGGCG
>JAVRPX010000127.1:0-7082 GCA_032161985.1 Mycobacterium sp. | reverse complement strand
GCGGGCGCCTTGTGCTCGGGGGCGAGTCGGTAGTCCACCGACAGCACGTGCACGCAGCCCTCGCGGCAGATCTGGCGGCACAAGTCGTCGTGCGTCTCGAGGTCGCCGATGACCTGACCACCGCCGTGATAAAAGACCAACAGCGGTTGCCCGTCGCCATCAATTGGCCGGTAGTGCCGCGCTCGGATCGCATCTACCGGGCCGGGGATCGAGAGATTGGTCACCTGCGCGACAGGGATGTCCTGCTTGAAGCTGGCGGCCAGGATTCTCAACTGGGTCCGGGCGGCGCCGACGTCGAGGCTGGCGATCAGTGCATTGAGACCGACCGCCGACATCCCGACGAGCATCAGCTGCAACGTCGTATCCAGTGTGTTGCCGTCGATCGCGACGGAACGACCACCCAGCAGCAGGCGTTTGACGGGGTTCGGTATCCGCGGAAGTCCACGCAACGTCAGGCCGGCGAGGGCGTTGACGACGGGACCCTTGGCACCCCGCGGCGGTCCGACGGGCGTCGCCTGTCCTGGCAGACTCGGGGTCATGGCAGCTCCCTTGATCACGCTGAATGACGGACATTCGATGCCTCAGGTCGGACTTGGCGTTTGGCAGACGCCGCCGGAAGACACCGAGCGTGCGGTGGCGACCGCCTTGGATGCCGGTTATCGACACATCGACACGGCCGCAGGTTACTTCAACGAGCGCGAGGTGGGTCACGCGGTCGCGAGTTCCGGACTACCGCGCGAAGACGTCTTCGTCACCACCAAGTTGTGGAACGCCGATCAAGGCTACGACACCACTCTCAAGGCGTTCGACGGGAGCATGGAGCTCCTCGGTTTCGACTATCTCGACCTCTACCTCATCCATTGGCCGATGCCGGCGAAGAATGCGTTCGTCGACACGTTCAAGGCGTTCGCACACCTACACGACCAAGGCCGCATCCGGTCGATCGGTGTCAGCAACTTCGAGCCCGAACACCTGCGAATTCTGGTGGACGGCACCGGAATTGTCCCTACCGTCAACCAGATCGAGTTGCATCCGCTGCTCCAGCAACAGGAATTGCGGGAAGTGCACGCTCAGCTGGGCATCGCCACCGAGGCGTGGAGCCCGCTGGGCCAGGGATCACTGCTAAGCAATCCGGCGGTAACGGCCGTCGCGGAGGCACACGGAAAAACCCCTGCGCAGGTACTGATTAGGTGGCATATGCAACTCGGTAATATCGTCATCCCGAAGTCGGTGACCCCCGAGCGAATTGTGAGTAACTTCGACGTGTTCGATTTCGAGCTGAGCGAGCAGGACATGGCGTCCATCTCTTCGCTCGGCGACGGAACACGACTGGGTCCGGACCCACGAACCTTCAACTTCACAGGATAGGTGCCATGACGTCGGCGGCTTCGATTCCCACCGTCACTCTCAACGACGAGAACACGATCCCGGTGATCGGCCTCGGCGTTGGCGAGCTGTCGGACTCCGAGACCGAGCAGGCCGTAGCGACGGCGCTGGAAACCGGCTACCGATTGATCGACACGGCGTCCGCGTACGGGAACGAGGAAGCGGTCGGCCGCGCGATCGCCGCGTCGGGTGTGCCGCGCGATGAGCTGTTCATCACCACCAAGCTCGCGACCGAGGATCAGGGCTTCCAGGCGTCCCAGGATGCCCTCAAGGCCAGCCTCGAGCGACTCGGCCTGGATTACGTGGACCTCTATCTCATCCATTGGCCCGGTGGCGACCCCGGCAAGTACGTCGACAGCTGGGGCGGCCTGATGAAGCGCAAAGAGGACGGCTTCACTCGGTCCATCGGCGTGTCCAACTTTCACGCCGAGGACCTGTCCAACGTCATCGATCTGTCGTACTTCACCCCTGCCATCAATCAGATCGAGCTGCACCCGCTGTTGAATCAAGCGGAACTACGGGCGGTCAACGCCGAGTACGGGATCGTCACCGAGGCGTACGGTCCGCTGGGCGTTGGCAGGCTGCTGGAAAACCCGACCATCGGCGCTGCAGCGCAGGCGCACGGTAAGACGCCGGCGCAGGCGCTGATCCGATGGAGCATCCAGCTAGGCAATGTCGTCATCCCGCGATCGGCGAACCCGGAACGGATCAAGTCGAATATCGACGTGTTCGACTTCGAGCTGAGCGACGACGAGATGGCCGCGCTCAACGCTCTTGACGATGGCACCCGCTTCCGGCCGGACCCGGAAACCTATACGGGCACTTAACCCACCGGGCAGGTCGCGGCCGCCTCACGCAGGACAGTGGCGGACGGCGCGTCGACCGGCAACGCGTAGCCCCGCAGCACGGCGATGAATTGCATTGCGTACTGGCACCAGAAAGCGTGGTTCTGAGGCATCCACGTCGCCGGTTCCTTGTCACCCTTGTCCTGATTCGCGGGGCCGTCGACCGCGAGTAGGTTCGCTGGATCGTTGCCGAACCGCAGGCGCATGTCCTCGGGCCAGCTGCGGGCACCGAGATCCCACGCCAACGCCAGCGGAACGATGTGGTCGATCTGCACCGCCGCGCCGACCTGGGCGCCGCGCACGAACGGCACGGTGGCGTTGGTGTACGGGTCGCGGAGCGTTCCGGTCGCAACGGCGTTGGGACACCGCTTGATTGACACATACGTCTTGTCCACGAGGTCGCGGTCGAGGATGTCGTTGCGAGTGTCGCAGCCGTTGTGGCCGCCGGGGGCGGGATTGTCGTCGGTCCAGGTGTCGCCGAACGCATCCCTGCGGTAGTCGTGTCCTCGGATCCGGACAGGTACTTCGGCGATGCCCGCGAGCACGTCGACACCCGGTGCGACGGTGGGGATGTCAGCCTGGGCAACGAACTGAGCCCGCTCCCCCGATGACCAAACAACCTGGAAGGCGACTAGCACCGCCAGGGCGACCACCAATGCCAGCGACAGCAGCCGGGTGCGGCTCATGCTTTGTCCAGGTACTCGACGCGGTCGGTATCGATGAAGGGTGCTGCCAGGACGGCCATTCCGGGGTGCCCAGGGTTCTTTTCGTACAGCGTTTCGCAGTACTCACGTGCGGCCAGAATGATGTCGAGATGCTCGGAGAGCGATAGGAACCTCAGGGTGATGGGCCTGCCGGATTGACTGAGCCCCAGCACATCTCCCTCTTTGCGTTCCTGCAGATCGAGGTCCGCGAGTTTGAATCCGTCAAGCGTGCTCGCGACGGCCTTGATCCGCTCCCCGGCCTTGGATCCCTCCGGCAGCTGGGTGGCCAGCAAGCAGAGACTGGGGTGCTGGCCGCGGCCAATGCGTCCGCGCAGCTGGTGCAACTGACTGATGCCAAACCGGTCGGCGTCCACCACCACCATCACCGTCGCGTTCGGCACGTCCACGCCGACTTCGATAACGGTGGTGCACACCAGGACATCGATCTGGCCCGCGCGGAACTCCGCCATCACGGCGTCCTTCTCGTCGCTGGGCAGCCGGCCGTGCATCAAGCCAAGGCGTAACCCGGAGAGCGCCCCTTTGCGCAGCTGTTCGATGAGCGTTACCACCGTGGTAGGCGGCGGACCTTGATCGTCCTTGGCGGGCTTGTCGCTCTCATCGATGCGCGAGGCCACGACGTATGCCTGCCGACCGGCGCCGACTTCTTCGATGATGCGCTGCCAGGCCCGCTGCAGCCACGCCGGCTTCTCTTTAACGAAGATTGTGTTGGTTGTGATCGGCTGACGGCCTCGCGGCAATTCCCGCAACGTCGATGTCGCGAGGTCGCCATAGACGGTGAGCGCAACGGTGCGCGGAATCGGCGTTGCGGTCATCACCAACAGGTGTGGCGTGAGGCCCTCGGGAGCCTTGGCGCGCAGGCGGTCTCGCTGTTCGACGCCGAACCGGTGTTGTTCGTCGACGACGACCATGCCCAGCTTGTGGAACTCCACTGCGTCCTGCAACAGCGCATGCGTGCCGATGACGATGCCCGCATCGCCCGCGGCGACTTCGTCGCGCACCTGCTTCTTCTGCTGTGCCGACATCGATCCGGTCAGCAGGGCGACCCGCGTCGCGCCCTCGGCGCCACCCAGCTGACCCGCCATCGCCAGCGGCCCGAGGACGTCCCGGATGGAGCGAGCATGTTGGGCGGCAAGGACTTCCGTCGGCGCCAACAACGCGCATTGATAGTCGGCATCGATCATCTGCAGCATCGCCAGCACCGAAACGATCGTCTTGCCCGAGCCGACCTCGCCCTGCAGCATGCGGTTCATCGGACGGCTCTCCGAGAGTTCGGCCGACAACACGTCGAGCACTTCGATTTGGCCACTGGTCAATTCGAACGGCAGCTGCTTGCGCATGGCGCCCAGGAGGCCGTCGTTTTCGGGCGGCGCGACGGGACCCGATTCGCTCAGTTCGCTGTATCGTCGGCCCACCAAGGCCCATTGCAGCCCGACCGCCTCGTCAAACGTCAGTCGGGCCTGAGCACGCTCGCGCTCGGCCGTGTTCTCGGCGAGGTGGATCGCGCGTAGCGCGTCGTCTTCGGTGATCAGATTCCGCTGTTGCAGAACCAGTTTCGGCAGCGGCTCCTCGATCGGGTCGAGCACGTCGAGTACCTGACGCACACACGCATAGATTTCCCAGGTTTGCACCTTCTTGTTGGCGTTGTAGATCGGAAAGAATTGCCGCTCGAAAGCCGACAACAGCTCGTCGCCAGTGGTCCCCGATGCGGCGGCGATTGTCTTCAGCGACTTCGTGCCGATGTTCTTACCGGTAGGCGACTCAAGAACGTAGAACGCCGGATGGCTCAATTGAAGTGTTTTCCTGAAGTATTTGACTTCGCCGGAAAGCATCAGGCGGGTGCTCTGTGGCAGGTTGTCGATCATGTAGCCCGCATTGAAGAACGTGGCAGTGACCTCGGGCCGTCGACTTCCCAGAGTGACGCGCAGCCACTTGGGCTTCTTCATCTTCTTGGTCTTGGGGTCGAACCTCGGCTTCATGTCACCGACATGGGTGGCGGTGATGACGTCGACGAAGGTGACGTGTTCACCTTCTTCGAGCTCCTCGCCCTCACCAAGCACCGTCATCCCGTCGCTGTACTTGCGCGGGTAGTGCCGCAGCAGATCGTTGACGGTGCGGATGCCGAAGTGTTCCTCGAGTGGACCGGCGGCCTTCTTGCCGAGGACGTAGTCGAGCCGGTCGGTAAGCGTGGCCACCGCTACTCCACCCCGATCAGCAGCGCGTCGCCGCGGTGGTCGGTGTGGTAGGTCACCAAGTCGGTGCCGAGATGCTGGTTGTGAACATGGGCCTGCAGTGCTTCACCGACGCTGCCGTCGACCCCGGCACCCGTCAGCACCGTCACGAGCTCACCGCCCGCGGCCAGCAGCAGGTCGATCAGGCCCGCAGCGGCCGCGGCGATGTCGTCGCCGACGATCAGCACCTCATCGCCCGCGATCGCCAGCCCGTCGCCTGGTTTACAGGTGCCCGCCCACGTCAGTGCCTCCTCGGTGGCCACGCGCACCGAGCCGTGCCGCGCGGCCGCGGCCGCACGGGCCATGGTGTAGCCGTCGTCCACCGCCTGCCGCTCAGCGTCGTGCACTGCCTGCGCGGCCAGACCCTGAACCATGGAACCGGCGGGCACCGGCACGACGTCGATGCCCCATCCGATCGCCGCGGTACAGCCCGCGACGAGTTCCTCGGCGGCGACGTAGCCGTTGGGCAACACCATGATCTGGGCGGCACCCGTGTTGACGAGCGCGTGAAGCAGTTGCTTGGCGCTCACCGGCGCGTCGGCTTCGGGCCGCAACACGTGCGCACCCTCGCCGGCGAACAGTTCCGCGGCACCGCCACCGTCGACCACGGCGAGGACCGCACGTTCGCGGCTCCACCCGCCCGCCGGGCTTGCACTGCCGCCGCCCGAAAGGGAGGTGATCTGGATCCGGCTCGGCGTGCCGACCGCCAAGGCCGCCTCCACGGCAGCGCCCGCATCGTCGGCATGGACGTGCACTGAGTAGCGGCCTGCTCCGTCCGCCGACGCCGCGATGGCGACCGATTCGCCCAACTGGTCCAGGCGCTCGCGGAGCGTCTCCACGCCGCCGGCGTCGCAACCGCTCAGCAGGTACATCACCTCGAACTGCGGCGCGGCGGCGGTGGTAGCGGCTGCGTCGGCGTGCGGCGGGGATGGCAGGTATTCGTTCCGGTGGGACGCACGCCCCGTCAACGTGGTGTTCATCGCGTCCAGCAGTACCAGCAGGCCACGGCCTCCGGCGTCCACCACGCCGGCCTCAGCCAGCACATCGAGTTGCCCGGTGGTCTTGTCGAGTGCGACGGCAGCGGCGTCGGCGGCAGCGGAGGCCACCTCGGCCAGGTCGGCGCCGTCGGCGCCGGCATGCTCGGCGGCGCCCGCCGCGTCCTGCAGCACCGAGACGATGGTGCCCGGCACCGGCTCGCCCATCGACGTGACGACCAGCCCGACCGCGTGCCGCAGGGCCGCCGCGAAGATGGGGCCGTCGATGTCGGCCAGCGCTCCGTCGCGGTCTGCGGCGGCGGACGAGACCACGTCGGCGAGGCCGCGCAGGATCTGCGACAGGATGACGCCGGAGTTGCCACGGGCGCCGTGCAACGCGCCTGCAGCCAGCGCCGCCGCGACCTGCCTCACGTCGTCGCTGTCGGAGTGCGCGTCGGCCTGCGCCCACGCCGAACGCATGGTGAACAGCATGTTTGTCCCGGTATCGGCGTCGGCGACGGGGAACACGTTGAGCCGATTGATCTCGTCGGTGTGGGAAATGAGGTCGCCGACAGCGGTATGTGCCCAGTCCCGCAGTGCGGAGGCGTCGAGCCGCCGAGCCGACATCGAAAACCTCCCACCCGTCATGCCGCCGTGGGCGCCAGCCTAGCCATCCGCGGCGACAACCCTGGCGACAACGTCGGTGGCTGTGGAGCAGGCGGGCTGAGGGCATTTTGGCGATACCTCAAGCTGCCGGTATCCTGGTCAGGTTGTCGGGTCGACCCGTCGCCGGTCTCCGGCGAAATGGACCCAGACCCCCAAGTACTGATCCGAGGAGTTCCACATATGGCTGCCGTCTGCGAGATCTGCGGGAAAGGCCCCGGCTTCGGCAAGTCGGTGTCGCACTCCCATCGCCGGACCAGC
>JAVRPX010000126.1:0-5225 GCA_032161985.1 Mycobacterium sp. | reverse complement strand
CCGACCAGTGCCACAGCCGATAC
Source organism: Mycobacterium sp. (assembly GCA_032161985.1). Taxonomy (GTDB): domain Bacteria; phylum Actinomycetota; class Actinomycetes; order Mycobacteriales; family Mycobacteriaceae; genus Mycobacterium. The sequence goes on along the minus strand of JAVRPX010000126.1, from coordinate 5,202 downwards.
CAGCAGCACGATGAGCAGCGTCTGCTTGCGTCCAAGCCGGTCCGATATGTAGCCGGTCACGGTGCGACCCGTGCCGTTGATGATCGACAGCACGCCGGCCGACGACGCCGCGATCAGCGGTCCGAATCCGAGATCTTTCGCGAACGGCACCATGTAGCTGATGCCGAAAAGCGATACGCCTGCGCTGATTCCGAGCGACAGCCACATGAGCGGCAGCATGCCGGTCTTGATGGCCTCCAGTGGGGTGTACTGCCGGACGGCGGGCGGGTTCTTGCGAAGGCTCTCCGCGCCCTTCTTGCTGCTCGCCCACTGCACTGGGTCAACATCGGACGGCCACCAGTTCTTCGGCGGGTCCCGGAACATCAGTCCGCACACGGCGACGACCACAAGCATGTACACGCCTACCAGGTCGAGGACCCAGACATAGGTGTTCGGATGCAGCGCGTAGCTGAAGATGAAGATGAACGGGACAGCGCCATAAGCGAATCCGCCGTTGACGAACCCCGTCTTGCCGCCTCGCCGCTCCGGGTACCATTTGCCGACCAGGTTGATACACGTCGCGTAGACAAGGCCTGCGCCGATGCCGCCGCATACGGCGAATCCGAGGTAGGCGATCACCAGGTTGCCGCTGTTGGCGATGGCGACGAAGCCGATCGCCGACAGGACGGCGCCTGCCAACATCGCCGTCCTGGCCGAGACGATGTCCTTCTCCCGGAGCTTTCCGGCGGGAAACGCGACGAGTGCCTGAAAGAAGGCCCAGATGGAAAGCAGCCAGAACGTTTCGGCCATGGTCCAGTGGTGCGCGTCGCGCAGTGACTTCGCGGCGGCGCCATAGCCGTATTCGTAAACACTGATCGCCATCATGGCGGCCCACGGCAGCCAGACCATCCAGGCCCGGGATCTGCCGAGGAGTTCGCGGTCGGTCTCCCCGACGCGGTAGACGCGGTTGTTCGCGTCGGTGATTTCGCGATAACTTGCGAAAGCTGACGACATCCTTGATTCTCTTTCTACGGATGGTTAAGGCTCGCGCTGCACGGGGATTCGGCCCCAAGCAGACATCGGTTACGTTGCTGGCTTCACCGCCGGCGGTCTATTCCATTACGCGTTCGCCCTTTCGACGTAGGCCACTGACATGCTCAGATGGCTCCGGCACTCCGGAACAGCTCCAGTTGCTCCGGCGAGTAGCCAAGCTCGGTGCAGATCTCGTTGGTGTGCTCGCCGAGCATCGGCGAGCGGACGATGTCGACCGGTGAGTCCGACAGCCGCAGCGGTGAGCCGACGGTTTTGAACGGGCCCCGCTGGGGATGGTCGACGGTGACGATCGCGCCGAGATCGGCGAGGGTTTCGTCCTCGATGAGTTCCTTGGTGCTGAGCACCGGACCACAGGGGACGCTCAGCACGTTCAGCGCCTCCAGCGCCTCCCACTTGGTGTGCTGCTCAGACCAGTCCTCGATGAGCGCAAAGACTTTGTCCAGCTTGGGAAGTCGGTCTTCAGGCCGGGCCCAGTCGGGATGATCGGCGAGCTCTGGCTTGCCGATCAGTTTCGCCAGCGGCGCCCAGATCTGGGGTTGGACGATCACATAGATGTAGTCGTTGGGTCCGCCACCCTTGGTCCGGACGGCCCACCCTGGTTGGCCGCCGCCGGACGCATTGCCCGATCGCGGGACCTCGTCGGTGAAGTGTTCGTTCGGGTACTCCCCCAGCGGACCATTGACCAGGCGCTGCTGGTCGCGCAGCTTCACCCGGCAGAGGTTGAGCACGGCGTCCTGCATCGCGACCTCGACACGCTGCCCACGACCGGTATTCGTGCGCTGATAGAGCGCGGCCAGGATCCCTGTGACCAAGTGGATGCCGGTTCCCGAATCGCCGATCTGTGCACCGGTGGCCGTTGGCGGCCCGTGCTCGAAACCGGTAGTGGCCATGGAGCCGCCCATCGCCTGCGCGATGACTTCGTAGGCCTTGAAGTTGAAGTACTTGCCGGGGCCGAACCCCTTGATCGACGCGTAGATCAGGCGCGGGTTGATGTCACGCAGTCGCTCCCAGGTGAACCCGAACCGATCGACGACGCCCGGACCGAAGTTCTCGACCAGGATGTCGACGCGCGACACCAGATCGGTGAAGATCTGCTTGCCTTCGTCGCTCTTCATATTGAGCGTGATGCTGCGCTTGTTGCAGTTGAGCATCGTGAAGTACAGGCTGTCGGCACCTGGAATGTCGCGCAGCTGATTGCGGGTGACGTCTCCGGTTCCCGGCGCCTCCAGCTTGATGACGTCCGCACCGAGCCAGGCGAGCAGTTGGGTGGCCGAGGGACCCGACTGCACATGTGTCATGTCGAGGACGCGAACACCGTCGAGTGCTCTGGCAGCGCCGGAATGCGGCTCCGGCGGGTCGCGGTCCACGACAGTCGGCGTCTCAACCATGTCTTCGTTCCCTTCACTCGCGGCTGGCTGTGCTCAGCTGTGATGGATTCGGCGCGGTCTGCCTCGCAGAACCACCGCGACGAGAGCACCGTCACAACATTGCATACCGTATGAGGTAGACAACAGTGTGGCCCACGTAACAACCCTTGTCCAGGGTTGCGAAGAGATTTCCATTGGGCATCCATAGGGCGGGCTGCACACCACGATCTGCAGCCACAATGCCGCACCTGCGCGTGGCGGGTACACAGCGAACTCCCAGCCAGAGCTCGCACGACGTCCGGTGTATCTACAAATCCAAAGTCTCTCGCCTACAAGGGTTTTCGTCGCCCCAGCGATCGATTTCACGGCCCCGGGTACGCATCGCCAGCTGTCGTCATTGGCGCGTCCGGCAGGAGATGCACAGGGAACTGATCTTGCGCATCCCAGGATTGTATGTAGTATACCGCGCTATGTGATGCCGGTTACTTTTCCGGAAGTCGAGTGATTGTCTTCACAGACCAGCTGTATGCAATATCCCATCGGCCGTGCGGATGGCGTGGGCTGAGACCTCAGCCTCGGCAACAAGCTCAGCCTCAACGCGAAGGGCTCATCTGATGAATTCCCCCACCAACCCCAGAAAACAGTCGCAGGAATACAGTGCACCAGGAGGTTCGACAGCATGAGTTCGCCAACGCAGCCGAGATTCCGAGAGGTAATCGACGACAACGGCAGGGTGTATCGGATCGGCGAGACCGACCGCGACATCATGGGGCGGTCACGGGCATGGATGGTGTGGCTTCCATGGATCGCGATGATGGCCATCAGCTCGTCCGAGTACGCGTTCACCTCGGCCGAGGACACGCTGTCAGATGCGCACGGGTGGCATGGCGCCCATATCTTCTGGCTGCTCGGCGTATGGGTGCTCTTCCAGGCCGCGGTGGCGTTCCCCGCCGGTCGGCTGCGGGAGAGCGGCAAGGTGTCGGCGCGGTCGGCGATGATGATCGGTGCCGCCGGGGCGTTTATCGGATACCTCTCGCTGGCGTACGCCCCGCACGTCCTCCTCGCGTACTTGGGCTTCGGGTTCTTCGGCGGAGGCGCGGCAGGGTTCGTATACGCCACCTGCATCAACATGGTGGGTAAGTGGTATCCCGAACGTAAGGGCGGTAAGACCGGTTTCGTCAACGGTGGCTTCGCCTACGGGTCGGTGCCCTTCATCTTCTTGTTCACCAGTTACATGGATCTGGCCAACTACCACGGCATCCTGTTCGCGGTCGGAGTGTTCTTGGCCGCAGTGGTCGCGGTGAGCGGCTTCTTCTTCAAGGATCCGCCGAAGAACTGGTGGCCGCCGCACGTCGACCCGCTCAAGGTGGCCGACGATCCGCGAGTTCGCCGCGCCCTGCGCAAGAACCCGCCGGCGGTGAAGCAGTACACACCGATGGAAGCGGTCAAGACCGGGATTCTGCCGCTGATGTGGTTCGTCCTGCTCTGCACCGCAGGCATCAACATCTTCGGCATCGCCATGCAGGTGCCCTTCGGCAAGGAGATGGGATTCGCCGGTGGGATCGTGGCGCTCGCGATGAGCCTCAAGGCGATCATCAACGGCACCGGGCGAGGGGTGATCGGCTGGATCTCCGATCTGTACGGGCGCCGGAACACGCTCATCATCGTGTGCGCGGTGCTGGGGTTGGCCCAGTACGCAGTGTTTCTGTCGGGCTCTATGGGCAGCATGCCGCTGTTCCTGCTGGCGTCGATGGTCTCCGGGTTCGGCGGCGGCGCGATCTTCCCGCTGTTCGCTGCGATGACCGCCGACTATTTCGGTGAGAACAACAACGCCACCAACTACGGCCTGGTCTACAGCTCGAAGTTGATCTCCGGACTGGTCGGTGCGGGCCTGGGCGCGGTCGTGGTCGACAAATGGGGCTACGGCACCGCGTTCGTGATCGCCGGTTCGGTCGGCGTGGCCTGCGCCTTCATCTCGATCTTCCTCCGTCAGCCAAAGCTGCCTACGCACGCGCCGACGGAGCCAACGCCGATCGAGGTGGCGCCAACGAGGGAGAGGGAGCTGGTAACCGACTAGCGTCGCGTCGGCTCTTGCGAGTAGCACCCCGGGTGTGGTGATCCTGTTCAGGGCTTACTCACCCGGGGTGTTTCGTTGCCAATCCGGGTACTCAAGACGAATGCCTGTCTTTTCAACACTGCGTTGGTAGGCAGGTTATTGCATACGAAAAGCTGTATCTTTGTATCCGCCCGGTAGCACTCGGTTAAGGAGCGTGCATGTCACTTCCCGCCCAGGGTTCGCGTACTCGGACCCCGGCTTCGCGGAATAGCGCGCTGGCAGACCCCGCCGCGCGCCGGGTGCAGCGTCCCGCCCCGCTGCGCCAGGCCGTCTACGAGGCGATCGTCGAACTGATCGTGCACGGAACCCTGAAACGCGGGCAGCACCTGGTCGAAAACGAGCTGGCAGAGTACCTCGGCGTCAGCCGGCAGCCGGTGCGAGAAGCCTTGCAGCGCTTGCAGACCGACGGCTGGATCGAGCTACGGCCGGCGCAGGGCGCTTTCGTGCACGTCCCTTCCGAGGAGGAGGTGGACCAGCTTCTCGGCGTCCGAACGGCCCTCGAGGCATACTCGGCCAGGCTCGCCGCCGAGCGTGCCACACCCGAGGACGTCAACCTGCTCTGGGAGTTGCAGCAGGACGGGTTGAATGCGTTGGCCGCCAACGACCCGGAGGGATTGGTGGCAGCCAATGCGGCACTGCACGCCTCGATCACTGCCCTCGCGGGGAACGCCGTGCTCGCCGAGCACA
>JAVRPX010000125.1:0-13478 GCA_032161985.1 Mycobacterium sp. | reverse complement strand
CTCTGACACGCCAAATGCACCGCCACCAACGACGACGAACACGCGGTATCGACGACCACCGCCGGGCCATGCACACCCAGGAAATACGCCAACCGCCCCGCGGCGAAGTTCGACGCATTCCCGAACGAAACGTACGCGTCGACATCTTCCGGCCGCGACGTTCCGGTAAAGATGAGTGAGTAGTCGTAGGTGGTCAAACCGACGAAGACGGAGGTTTGCGTCCCGCGGATCGCCTGCGCGGTGATGCCGGCGTTCTCCAGTGCCTCCCAAGCGACTTCGAGCAACAGCCGCTGCTGAGGATCCATCCCGTTAGCTTCGCGCGGAGACGTGCCGAAGAACTCGGCGTCGAATTCATCGGGCTGCCAGGAGGTCAGGAAACCTCCCTCCCTGGTGCAGATAGTGCCGGGTACGGTGTGGTCCGCCGAGTAGTAGGCGTCGGCGTCCCACCGCTCGGCGGGCACCCGCACGATGCCACTCGCACCATCGTTCAACAACTGCCAGTACTGGGCCGGGTTGTTCACCCCACCGGGAAACCGGCACCCCAACCCCACCACGGCAATCGGTTCGGTGTCACCCTTTTCGGCGATTTCCAGACGCGCACTCAGCTCATCAATCTTGTGCAGTGCCTCGGTGATGATCGCCCGACGATCTGGCGGTGCAGGGGTCATCGCGCTCACCCCGGCATTTCCGAAAGTTGTTGCAGCAGCGCGGACTCTTGACCGACAGCACGCACCAATTCGTTTGAAACCATCATGCGGTGTCCAGTCGGGAGAATTCGTCCTGCCGGTAACGTTCGGCGCACGCGGAGCGGCGGACCTTGCCGCTGGTGGTGATCGGGAGGGATCCGGGCGACACCAGCACGAGATCTGCCACCCGCAAGCCGTATGACGCCGAAATCGACGACATCACTTCCTGTTTGATGGCATGCAGCCTGCTGAGGACCTCCTCGTCGGAGCTGCCACGCTTCTTGAGTTCGACGATTGCGACGAGGCGCTCGCCCCCATCGTCCGGAACAGCGATCGCCGCTGCTCGACCGCCGGTGACCTCCTGAATCGTCGCCTCGATGTCGTCGGGATAGTGGTTACGCCCATCCACGATCAGCAGATCCTTGATACGGCCGATTATGAACAGCTCGCCGTCATAGATGACACCTAAATCTCCGGTCCGAAGCCAGGGCCCCTGCGGCGTGCCCGGCGATGGATCAACAAGCTGCCCCCCGAAGGTCCGCTGCGACTGTTGCGGTTTTCGCCAGTAGCCGCCGGCGACGTTGTCGCCGTGCACCCAGATCTCCCCGACCTTGCCAGCCGGATTCTCGACACACGTCTGAGGATCGACGATGCGCACGGTGCATGCGCGCGGTGTGCCGTGGCTGACCAGCTCGGAACTGGGTTGTTCGCCGCCGCAGCGCTTCGCGTGGCCGGCCGACAGCTTCTCGTAGTCGAAACGGATGATCTGCGCGGGGCGTCCCGGGTTCGACGTTGTCACGTACACCGTCGCCTCGGCCAGCCCGTACGCCGCTCGCAGCGCGGTGCCAGGAAGGTTGAAGCGGGAAAACCGCTCGATGAAATGTCTGACCGTCGGGGGATGTACCCGTTCAGCACCGCTGATGAAGGTATGCACGTTCCCCAGGTCGAGCCCTTCCGTGTCGTCGTCGGACGTGCGTCGCGCAGTCAGTTCGTAGGCGAAGTTTGGGGCGGGCGAGACCGTTTTAGTATTGCTGGCCATCAAGTGCATCCACCGGGCGGGCTTCTGCAGAAAAGCTATGGGGCTCGTCAAGACTGCGTGGCGGCCGAACCTGACCGGAATAAAGATTCCAAACATCAGGCCCATGTCGTGATAGAAGGGCAGCCAGGACACGAGTGTGGCCCCCCACGGCGGAACCCCCCCTTGGTCCTCGAAATAGTCGGACATGATCTGGTTGAGGTTCGCCATGACGTTCTTGTGCGTCACCACGACGCCAGTCGGCGCACGAGTCGAGCCGGAGGTGTATTGCAGCAGGGCCGTCTCGGTCTGCGGCGTGTCGGTCGAGTGGAGGGCCGGCGGTGAATAGGGGTCGAGCGCGTCGATCTCGATCACTGCCGGCGGCGAGGCGGGGAGCGCACGAGCACACAAGTCGACGTCGGTGACGACCGCCGATGTCGTCAGGATTGCGGCCGGCGAGCTGTCCCTCAGCGCCGCGGCAACCCGTTCGTCGTGCGCGCCGAACAGCGGCGCCGACAGCGGGACCGCGATGAAGCCGGCCTCCATCGCGCCGAGAACCCCGACGATGTACTCGAAGCCGTGCGGAGCAAGGATCGCGGCGCGATCGCCCGGCGATCCGCAGGACGCCAGTTCCGCGGCGACTACCTGCGCGCGCCGGTGGACCTGAGACCACGTCAAGGTTTGGGAATACCCGGCGGGGTCGACCTCGTAGTCGACGAACGTGTACGCGGGCACATCCGGCTGTTGCCGCACTTGTTCGCGTAGCGCGGCCGGGATCGATGAATGGGTCAACGGCACCGTTTCACACCCTACAAAGCGAGATCCGATAAAGGTTCGCGTGTCCAAGCCGGAACTGCCGTATCGAGGCTTTGAGGTACCTTTCGTAGACCTCTACCTTTTCGGGGCCAGTAATCTCGCCCGCCTCAGTCCTGTTCACCTGGAGCCTTTCGAGCCAGGCTGAGCAGGTACGCGCGTAGTGTTCCCGATGATTGACTACTGATTTAACCTCGAAGAGCTTCTCCGTAGCGTGCAATATTTCCGCGAGTCTCGGCGGATCTGATTCGGGAAATATGTGCTGCGCTATGAAGATAGTGTCTTTCAGACCTTGCTCGTCGAGTACGACGTTCCCCTTGCCGATTGTTTGCAGCGCCATACCTGCCCCGGGCTTGAGCGACTCATGACACTTTTCGAAAAACCGGCGATATGCTGCCACCTTTTTTGACCGTTCCCATCCGAACTTAACGAAGTGCTCCATCGCTCCAACGCAAATTGCTGCGTCATACGGCGCGTCCGGAGCAAAGTCGGCCCAGTCGTGAACCCGAACTTCCAGGCGAGGGTCGCGTAGGTCTTCGATGCGGCGAGCCTGCGCTGCGCTCAAGGTCAGACCCGTGACATGTTCTACGCCGTGTTCGGCAACCAATCGTTGCATAACCGACCCCCACCCGCACCCGATGTCCAGTACCCTTTCCCGCTCACCAGCGCCTGACAGAGATACCAGGTAATCAATCTTCCGCGTCTGCGCCGCCGACAGACAGTCATCGTCGTTCTGCCACAAGCCGCACGAATACGTCATGGACTCGTCTAGCCAGAGTGAGTAAAATCTGTTGCTGACATCATAATGGTGCTGAATGGATTCAGCTGATGCCCCGCGTTCGGTTATCGACGTCATATTCCAACCAGTCCTTTACTGTGGATTTCCTCGGTCGGCGAGATCTTGCAGAATTCCGCGTAGTCAACTAGCCGGTGTCGCAGTTCCGAGTCGTCGAAAGCCGTCATGCGGGCACGCCCAGTCGTGTGAATTCGTCTCGCCGATAACGTTCGACGCTTGTGGAGCGGCGGACCTTGCCGCTGGTGGTGATCGGAATAGAGCCGGGCGGCACCAGCACGAGATCAGCCAGTCGCAAACCCTGCGACTTCGAAATCGCCGAAGTCACGTCCCGTTTGATGGTGTGAAACCTGTCCAGGATCTCCTCGTCCGAGCCCCCCCGCTTTTTGAGCTCGACGATGGCGACCAGCTGCTCGCTCCGATCGTTCAGCACGGAGATCGCGGCGACGCGTCCCCCGGTGATCTCCGTCGGCACACGGCCGGGAAGCCCATGAGCACACGAGACGACATCGTTGACGACCGCGGAGGTTGTCAGCATTGCAGCCGGCGAGTAGTCCTTCAGGGCCGCCGATACCCGTTCATCGTGCGCACCGAACAACGGCACCGACAAAGGAACCGCGATGAAGCCGGCCTCCATCGCACCGAGGAGACCGACGATGTACTCAAGGCCCTGCGGAGCGCAAATCGCGACGCGATCCCCCGGCGACCCGCAGGACGCCAGTTCCGCGGCGAGCACCTGTGCGCGCTGGTGGGCCTGAGACCACGTCAAGCTTTGGGAATACCCGGCGGAGTCGACCTCGTAGTCGATGAACGTATACGCGGGCGCATCCGGCCGCTGCCGGGCTTGTTCGCCCAGCATCGCGGGCACGGAAGGTTCCACTACTGACATTTGAATGCCCCCTACGGTTTAGAGTCGTATGCACCCGCCGTCCGGTTAACGTCGGCCTTGTCAAAAGCCGTCATGCGGTGTCCAGGCGGACGAATTCGTTCTGCCGATAACGCTCCGCGCACGCAGCGCGGCGGATCTTGCCGCTCGTGGTGATCGGGATTGAGCCGGGTGGTACGAAGACGAGGTCGGCTACCCGCAATCCATGGTTCTTCGAGATCGCTGATGTCACTTCGTATTTCACGGCATGAAGCTTGTCCAGCGCCTCCTCGTTGGAGCTGCCCCGATTCTTGAGCTCCACGACCGCGACCAACCGCTCGGTGCGTTCATCCGGGACAGAGATTGCCGCGACACGCCCTCCGCTGATCTCCTGGACCGTCGCCTCGATGTCGTCGGGATAGTGGTTGCGCCCGTCGACGATCAGCAGATCCTTGATACGGCCGATTATGAAGAGCTCGCCATCGTAGATGACGCCCAAGTCTCCGGTCCGAAGCCAGGGCCCCTGGGGCGTGCCGGGCGAGGGATCGACGAGCCGTCCGCCGAAGGTCCGCTCCGACAGTTGCGGCTTTCGCCAGTAGCCGCTCGCAACCTGGTCGCCATGCACCCAGATCTCGCCGACCTTCCCGGCCGATTTCTCGATGCACGCCTCAGGATCGACGATCCGCACGGTGCAGGCGCGCGGAGGACCGACGCTAACAAGCTCGGAAGCCGCTTCGTCTGCGCACGGCTTCGCGTGGCCGACCGACAGCTTCTCGTTGTCGAAACGGACGGTCGTCGGGCGGCGCCCCCGGGCCGCCGATCCGACGTACACCGTCGCCTCGGCCAGCCCGTACGACGGCGCCAGCGCGCTGGCAGGAAGGTTGAAGCGGGAGAACCGCTCCGTGAACCGCCGGATTGTCGCGGCGTGTATCCGTTCGCTACCGCTGAGGATCGTGTGCACATGCCCCAAGTCGAGCCCCGACATGTCGTCGTCGGAGGTCCGTCGCGCAGCCAGTTCGAAAGCGAAGTTCGGCGCCGCCGAGAAGGGTCGGGTATTGGTGGCCAACATCTGCATCCACCGGGCCGGTTTCTGCAGAAACGCCATGGGGCTCGTCAGCACTGCGTGAAGTCCCAACAGCACTGGACCGGTGACTCCAAGTAGCAGCCCCATGTCGTGATAGAAGGGCAGCCACGATACGAGCGTGGTGTCGCGCGGTGGAATCTTATCGATGTCCTCGAAATAATCGTCCATTGCCTGCTCAATATTCGCGATGACGTTCTTGTGCGAGATCGCGACACCGGCCGGCTGACGAGTCGAGCCGGAGGTGTATTGCAGCAGGGCCGTCGTTATCTGTGACGTGCTGGTGGGGTGGACGGCGGGCGGCGTATCCAGGTCGAGGGCATCGATCTCGATCACTGCCGGCGGCGAGCCGGGGAGCGCACGTGCACACGGGACGACGTCGTTGACGACCGCCGATGTTGTCAGGATCGCGGCTGGCGTGCTGTCCGTCAGGGCCGCGAGGACCCGTTCGTCGTGCGGGCCGAACGGCGGCACCGGCAACGGGACAGCGACGAAGCCGGCCGCCATCGCAGCGAGGACTCCAATGATGTATTCAAAGCCTTGCGGGGCGAGGATGGCGACGCGATCACCCGGCGATCCGCAGGCCACCACTTCCTGGGCGACGATCCGCACGCGCTGTTGGACCTGACACCACGTCAGGCTCTCGAAGTATCCGGCAGGGTCAAGTTCGTAATCGATGAACGTGAACGCCTGCGCATCGGGACGTTGTCGGGCAAGTTTCTGCAGTGCGGCGGGGATGGAAGATTCGCTCACGAGCATCGAGACACCTCTCCCGCTGTGGTTTACAAGCCCTCGGGCGCCATCCCCCAGGGCGCTGATCACTTCCGCGAGGCTAACACGTAATGTCCAATGTGTCGGATTAAAGATCCAACTAGATGAACCCTGTAGGCCCGTCAACTGTGACAAAACTCGCTGTCAGGGTGGGCGTACGACGTGTTGATGACGTCCGGCGTGAGGTTGGTACCAACCGCGGCCGTTTGCAAGTGATTGTGCAGCAACGCCATAACCCCAGCTCATTCCGGCTTGATAGCTAGGCTCTCTGGACGACGATGGATGGTCGGCCGAGCGCTGGGGACTGCTTGCGGATAGCACATCGGCGTCCAGAACCCATAGCACACTTAATTGCTATTGTCCAATACGCCGGATACATTCTCTGCTTATGTACCCAGACGACTCCCACAAAGACCTCGGCGCCGTCCTCTCCTACATGACTGGGCGCACTCTGAGTAAAGAAGAGATCTGGAGGGCGCTGGAACTCCCGCGGTCGACGTACTACGACCAGCTGGAAAAGGGAACTCTGATCACTGCGGACAATCTGCGCAAGGCCGCAACGAACCTCGGCATCAACCAGGTTGAGTTGCTGATTCGGTACCGGCTCATCGACCCCGAAGAGATCCGATCGCTGGCCGAAGAGATCGGCGGCTCCCAACCTTTCGCACTCCCCCCGTTACGGACGGGGGTGATCACGAACCCGGTGAAGACCATTGCGCAGAAGGGGGCGACGATTTCCCATTTACGGCGACGACGTCATGATGCGCCGCCGCTATAGCGCGTCTGGGATTCGTTAGCTTCGGCACAACGACGATATCTTGCTTTCGATATCGCCGACGAGCTCAGGCAAGTGGTCGTTGAGGTAGAAGTGATGACCGGTGAACACCCGCGCGCTGAACTCCGACGTCGTGCGTTCACACCAAGGCGCGACCTTATCGTGGGTCGCGACTTCGTCGTCGTCTCCGCGGAACGCGAAGATGGGGCACGACACCGTCGCGTCGGGCGGGCATGTGTAATTCGCAATGGCCTTTAGCCCCCGCAGGGTCGGGAGGATCTTCGCCGCGAATTCCTCGTTCTCCGTGAACTCCGGATTCGCACCGGTCATCTCGCTCACCGCATTGAGCAGGCCGCGATCCGTCTCTGGGATGTACTCGTAGCCGACTCTTCCGGGTGCGGCACTGGCAGATACGAACAGGGCGGCGATGGGGCTTCCAGCCGCTTCGAACTGACGGGCGACCTCGAAGGCCACCAAAGCGCCCATGCTGTGGCCGAAGAAGGCAACCTTGCCGGCCGACTGATTCAGCGGCGTCAACATCTGGCGTATCCGATCGGCGAGGTCTGGAACACCGGTGAATGTCGCCAGATCGTGGGTGCCACCGCGTCCCGGGTATTGGACGGCAATGCATTTGATGTCGCTGGAGAAGGCTTTCGCGAAGGGGACGTAGTACTGCGCAGATCCGCCGGCATGCGGGAAGATGTAGAGCTTCGGCGTCACCCCGGTCACGCGGCCACAGTAACCGTCGACACGCCTGCTCGGCGACAAGGTTGGGAAGGCCAGGATTTCCACTCGCGGCTCATGTCAACGCGCGGAGGTGAACTCAGCCGCGCTAGAGCGGCAGCAGGGCTTCAAGAGGCAGAAGGATCGGAAGGCTAACGACCCATCCCGTTCCGGGCTGAACGGGGAACCAGGCGAAACTTAGTTCCCAGATGTGTTGCGGCGCCAGCACCGCCTTCGGCGGCGCGGGTTCCATCCTTCCCGGCCAGCTTCACTTCACATGCTCGGACCGTCGACTTAATCGGTGTCGCGACGACGGAGATCCGGGACGAAGCCGCAGGCGGGAGGGGGTTGCACTCGTCGAAGTGGCGAGAGATGTGCAGCCTTGGATCTTTGATCCCACGCTTGGATGTACTTCCTTGGTATTCGTCACACAACGTGTGCGTATTTGCTGTGGATAGTTGATTCGTCCAGAAAACCGGATATGGTTGTGTCGTGTATCCCGACGACTCCAGCAAGGACCTCGCCGCCGTCCTCTCCTACCTGACGGGCCGCATGCTCACTAAGGAAGAGATCTGGACCGCGTTAGAGCTGCCCCGTTCCACTTACTACGACCAGCTGGACAAGGGCACCTTGATCTCGGCGGATAACCTGAGCAAAGCCGGAGCCAATCTCGGCATCAACCGCGCGGAGCTGCTCACCCGATATAGGTTCATCGACCCAGAAGAGGTTGCCTCGGTGGCCGAAGAGATCGGTGGGCGCGGCGCTGCGCCACCCCCAACGGAGACGGTGGTGACAGCTCCGGAGCAGACAGAATTTTCCGGATTGCGCCCCCGCCCGCACGCGCCACCGTTGTAGGGGGTTGCGTTAAGGCGGTCGGGGGGGCGTCATTGTTCAGGTCGGGACGAGAGGCATATGTCAGGGCGCACGGGGGCTCTGACAGCTCGCATCGTCATCACGCTCGCGTCCATCGCATGGAGCCTCTGGATACGGCGGGTGACGTGGCACTGCCGGCGGGAGGTGGCCGCCACCGTCAATATCACCTTGCAAGGATGCGCGGTAGCGCTCATGTCACCCTTTGCCTCCGAGACCCTCCGTGTGTACCTGCATGACCTGACCGGCAAGTGGAACCGCGAGGATTACATCGGGCACGACTGCTACGTCGTGGCCGCCGGGTGCCCTCGGGGCTCGAACAGGTTCATTACCCGAGCGCGGAGGCGATTGCACTGATCGTCATTGGAGACGACTGGGCCGACGATTGGGCCGCTACGCGGTCTCGCAGTCTCTAGTCCCGGCGCGACCGTCTGCGCCGAAGGACCCTTCTGACCGCCGGCATCGGGTCCATCTCCCAGCCCAGTTGGGTGAGCACCCCGGCCGCAATGAATGCCCCGACGAGGACCATGAACCAGATGCCAACCATGGTCAGCACGGTATTACCGATCACCCCGGGAGGAATCGGGTGTTTCCCTCTAAAAAGAGTTCTTTTGCCTCTAGAGAGGTCAAGGCCGTTTCTGCAAATTGCTGACCTGCGGGAACTACATCACCCCGTCAGTCCCGGCCACGCGGGAGCGAAATCGTCGACGGCGGCGGGCGCAGTGATGGTGCGCGGCGGTCCGGTCTGCCGGCGACCCAGCAATCCATGTGTCATCAGCCGGTGGAGTTGCTTGGCAATCACCGGCATGTTGTTTGAATCGACGATGAATCCGGCGTAGAAGCCCATTCCCAGAAACATCGCCAGCAGCATGCTCACCACCGCCGCCGGATCGGTGTCGGACGGAATCTCTCCTCGCGCGATCGCGTCTTCGACCATCGACCCGTAGAACTCCTGTATAGCGGAGACCACGGGCGCCGGGCTGCCACGAAGGCTCGGATTCCTGTGGAATTCCAGCCGGGCGGTGATGACGAATTGCAACATCGACCGGTCCGCGAACCCCGATCCGTGTGTGGCCGTCACGAACGTCGACAGCTGTCTCAGGAGAGTATCCTCGCGTTTTGCTTGCGCAATGCAGTCGGCGACTATCGAATACGCCTCCGCTACGAGGCATTCGTGAATATCTTCGCGAGTGTGGAAGTAGTAGTGCATGGTGGGGCGGCTCAGGCCGGCACGCGACGCGATGACCTGAAAATTGGCGGCCTCGTAGCCGCGTTCGGTGATCACTTCGCGCGCCGCGCGAAGAATCCGCGCCCGTGTCTCGGCCGAGTCGGCTCCCACCGGGCGGCCCCGCCCCCGGCCAGCAGGCGAGGGATCGGCGGTATTCACCACGAGCAAACGCTATGGCATTGCTAGCAACAGGTCAACAATCCACCGAACGCAAACGCCGCAGAAGGTACTCGGCGACGCAGGGATCAGCGGTCAATTCGATGGCCCGACGGTAGGCGTCCGCGGCCTCCGCGGCCCGCCCTGCTTGGGACAGCAGATGCGCCCGCGTCGTCCAGGCCGGCTGAAATCGCTCGACAGCGGGGGCGCCGATTGAGTCCAGCGCGCGAAGGCCCGCAGTCGGCCCGTCGATCTCGCCGTCGACCGCCGCCGAGGCCACCGCCGCCCCGAGGGACGGCGCCACCCGCAACAGGGCGCGGTGCAGCTTTCGCAGCGCGCTGAGGTCTACTTTCCCCTGCGTAGCTCTGGTGCAATGGGCCGACTGGATCGCCGCCTCGTACTGGAAGCGGCCCGGCAGGCGCTGGCCGTGGGCGCGGCGCAGCAGCACCTCACCGCGGGCCATCAGCACCTCGTCCCACAGCTCGCTGTCCTGTTCGTCGAGCGGGATGAAGCCGCCGTCTGCGGTGCGCCTGGCGGGCCCGCGCGCCTCCGACAGGCACACCAGCGCGGCCAGGCCGAGCACCTCCGGCTCGTCGGGCAGCAGGTCGGCCAGCACCAGCGCCAGGTGCAGCGCCTCGGCCGACAGCGATTCGATCGGCGCGCCGCGCGGAGCGAGCTGCCAGTCGATCGCATACGCGCCGTAGATGGCTTCCAACACCGCGGGCAGCCGCTCGGAGAGGTCGTCGCGCTCGGGCAGCACGAACGGGATGCCTGCGTCGCGAATGCGTTTCTTGGCCCGCACCAGCCGCTGCGCCATGGTCGACGGTTCGACCGCGAACGCGGCGGCGATCGCGGCGGCCTGGACACCCAGCACCGACTGCAGCATCAACGGGGTACGAATGTTTGGCGCAATGGCGGGATGAGCGCAGACGAGCATCAGCTCGAGCCGTCGGTCGGGGATGGCGGGCATGTCGTCCTCAAAAGATGGTGAAACGTAATCGATTTCGTCTAGCGGATCGGTCATCCGGTAGCCAGCCGACTTCCACACGTCACGTAATCGGTTGCGCGCCACGGTGAGCAGCCAGCCTTCGGGATTGACGGGTATGCCGTCGTCGGGCCAGCGGGTCAGCGCGCGTTCGATGGCATCGGCCAGCGCGTCCTCGGCGGCGGCGATATCGCGTGTCGGCGCCGCGAGGACGGCCAGCAGCCTGCCGTACGAGTCCCGGGCAACCTGGGCCACCCGGGACCGTGCTTGTTGGTCTTCGCGCAAGCGGCTCATCCGGCCCCTCTACGGGACATACCACCCGCGGTCGGCGGCGTATGTCCGCGCCACCGGGCGGATTTCGATCGAACCCCAGCCATTGGCGGGGTTGCGTTGCGCCCACTTCAGCGCCTCGTCGAGGTTGTCGACCTCGATGACGAAGATGCCGCCCAGCTTCTCCTTGGTGTCGGCGAAGGGCCCGTCCTGGATCTCGGGGGTGCCAGTGCGGGCGGTGACGGTGGTGGTGGCGACGACGGATTCGAGCACCTCGGTGTCGATCAGCACGCCGGCGGCCGACAGGTCGTCGGCATACTGCTGAAAGGCCGCCATGGCAGGCGCCATGTCCTCCTCGGTCAATCCGACCTCGGTGCCCTCCTGGTAGTGCATCAACAGGCAGTACCGCATGACTTCAGTCCTCTCTGACTCGATGGTGTCACCGGTATGACGATTCGAGGGCGGCACGATCGACACGGGCCCGCCTCCACGCGTCGGCGGTGAACACCGCGAGCGCCAGCCAGATCAGCGCGAAGCCCAGCCACCGCGCAGGCGGCATCGGCTCGTGCCCGACGACCACGCCCCAGGTCAGCTGCATGGCCGGGGTCAGGTAGAACAGCAGACCCATCGTCACCATCGGCAACCGCTGGGCGGCGGCGGCAAAGAACAGCAGGGGCAATGCCGTGAGCACGCCGGACATGATCATCAGCGTGACGTGACCCGGGCCGTGGTCGACGAACGTCCCATCGCCGGTGGCCTGCAGCACCACGATGTATGCCAAAGCAAAGGGTGCGGCCACCCCAGCTTCCACGCCCACGCTGACCCGAGGATCGGTCGGCACCACCTTCTTCACCGCCCCGTACAAGCCGAACGACAGCGCCAGCCCGATGCCGATGATCGGTGGGGAGCCGACCTCCACCGTGAGCACTATCACGGCGATGACCGCGATGGCCAGGGCGACGAACTGCGCGCGGTTGAGCCGCTCGTGGAAGACCAGCAGCCCCAGCGCCACCGTCACCAGCGGGTTGATGAAGTAGCCGAGCGCGGC
Source organism: Mycobacterium sp. (assembly GCA_032161985.1). Taxonomy (GTDB): domain Bacteria; phylum Actinomycetota; class Actinomycetes; order Mycobacteriales; family Mycobacteriaceae; genus Mycobacterium. The sequence continues at coordinate 1,399 of JAVRPX010000125.1, read as the reverse complement.
GTCCACCACGTGGCCGTTGTTGACCGCATAGATGTAGATGACCCAGTTGACGGAGATAAGGGCCGACGCGAACGTCAACAACAGCCATGTGCGCGGCGTGATCGCGCGAATATCGCCGAGCCGGCGCACCGCCGCGATGACCACCACCATCAGCACGAAGCACCACACGATCCGGTGCGCCAGGATTTCGAAAGCGTTTGCGGGTTTCAGCAGCGGGAAGAACGCGGGAAACAGGCCCCACGACGCGTAGGCGCCTACGCCGAACAACAACCCGGACCGGCGTGTGTCTTTTCCCGGGTCGCTTCGCTCCTGCCCTCCGAAGTCGCTCACAGTTCGTGCTTGCGCAACACATCCAGCGCGTGCTGCAGGTCGGCCGGATAGGGGCTGGTGATCTCGACGCGCCGTCCGTCGGCGGGATGCGCAAAGGCGAGCGACCTGGCGTGCAGCCATTGACGCTGGAGGCCAAGCTTTTTCGCCAGGGTGGGATCGGCACCGTAGGTCAGGTCACCGGCGCAGGGATGATGCAGGGCGGCGAAGTGCACCCGGATCTGGTGGGTACGGCCGGTCTCCAGCTCGATGTCGAGCAAGCTCGCCGCCTGATGCGCTTCCAGCGTGTCGTAGTGCGTAACGCTGTGCCTGCCGGCTTCGGTGACCGCGAACTTCCAGTCGTGCCCGCGGTGCCTCCCGATCGGCGCATCGATTGTCCCGCTGGACGGATCGGGATGGCCCTGCACCAGTGCGTGGTAGCGCTTTTCGACGGTGCGCTGTTTGAACGCCCGCTTGAGGATGGTGTAGGCGCGTTCGGACAGCGCCACCACCATGACGCCCGACGTGCCGACATCGAGGCGGTGCACGATGCCTTGCCGCTCATGGATTCCCGATGTGCTGATCCGGAAACCGGCGGCGGCAAGGCCTCCAAGCACCGACGGCCCGTGCCATCCGACGGTCGCGTGCGCGGCAACGCCCGGCGGCTTGTCGACCGCGACGATGTCGTCGTCGGAGTACAGGATCTCCATGCCTTCGATCTCGACGGGCGTATTCTCCACCGGCGCAGGCGCTTCCGGCAGCCGCACCTCCAGCCACGCACCCGCCGTCAGCTTGTCGGACTTACCCGCCCGGCTCCCGTCGAGGTCGACGCCGCCGTCCTCGGCCAGCGCCGCCGCGGCCGTCCGCGACAAGCCAAGCAGCCGCGCCAGCCCGGCGTCGACGCGCATCCCGGCCAGCCCCTCGGGGACGGACATCGAACGGGTCGACACTATGACGAGTCGGCCTTGCGGCGGCCGACCGTATCGAAGTCAAAACCGAACAGCGACAAGGCAACCAGCAGGATCGCCCCACCCACCACCGACGGATCGGCCACGTTGAACACTGGCCACCAGCCGATGGACAGGAAATCCAC
>JAVRPX010000124.1:0-9628 GCA_032161985.1 Mycobacterium sp. | reverse complement strand
GTGGTGGACTTGGCAGTTGGCCCCGGCCACAGTGCAGCCGGGGCGGGTACATCCGCGATCCCTTGCTAGCAACACGATTCGTTGGTCGGCTGATGCGATGCGCCGTGTCCGTCCGAGGTGCAGCGCTCGGCCGGTGTCTTTGTCGAAGATGGTCAGGTAGTGGTAGGCGTGGCTGGCCATCCGGATGACAGTCGTCATGGGCACCAGGCTGCCGGTGGCGGTAACTGCCTGCCCGCACCCGGATTCGAGCTCCTGCAGGGTGGTGGATACGACGACGGTGACCGGCAGCCCGTTGTGTTGTCCGAGTTCACCTGAGGCTAAGAGGCTGCGGCCCATGGCTTTGAACGCGTCGTGGTTGCGTTGGGCCGGTGAGCGTTGGTCGTTGTCGATCTGGGCTTGGCTGGGCGACCCGTTGACGCAGGGGGCGTCGTCGTCGGGATTGCACATGCCCGGTGCGGCCAGTTTTGCCATCGTCGCTTCGAACGTGGCGCGGGCTTCGGGGTCGAGCAGTCCGCGGATCTCGCTCATCCCGTCGGCTTGTTGCTTACCCAGGGTGAGATGACGGCGCCGCGCCCGGTCGATATCGGAGAAGTCGCCGTCGGGGTGCACCAGTGCCATCAGCCGGCTGGCGATTTTGCGGAGCGCGTCGGGGGTGTGCTCGGCAGCGTGGCGGGCCAGATCGGTTTCGCAGGCTTGGCGGGTCGCGAAATCGACGGCGGTGGGCAGGTCGGCGAAGAAGCGGCGGATGATGCCCACGTGTTCCTCGCCAATGGTGCCTGCGGCCTGGGCGGCGGCCACATGAGGCAACACCGGTTCTAGCGGCTCGCCGGTCATCGCGATGCGTGGTCCCAGGTCGCCGGCTTCATCCAGGCGTCGGTGGGCCTCGCCGCGGCCGATGCGCAGCCGGTTGGACAACACGTCGGTCCAGGACTTGGCGCCCAACTCGATCGGGCTGGTCTGGGAGGTCAGTTGGTAAGTGAGCCGGTGATCCACGGCGACCTGCCGCCGAGACACCGTCTCCAACCGGTCCTTCACGCTGAGCACTTCCGGTGCCCTCAACGCGTCGAACGACAGGGCGGCGAGTTCAGCCTGGGCGGTGTCGAACCGATCGAGGACGGCCAAGATGGCCTCCCGATCCGACACTGCACCCGTACTCATATATCGAACACTAGTTCGAAACATTGACAAGTGCAGAAAGTTATCCACAGGGCGGCGGGAGCTAGGGTTACACCATGCGAGTGGGTGTTCTCGGGGCCAAGGGCAAGGTCGGCGCGACCATGGCGCAAGCCGTCGAGGCGTCCGACGACCTCACGTTCACCGCCGGGGTCGACGCGGGGGATGCGCTGAGCCTGTTCACCGACAGCCAGACCGAGGTCGTCATCGACTTCACACATCCCGACGTCGTCATGGACAACCTGAACTACTTGATCGACAACGGAATCCACGCCGTGGTCGGCACTACCGGATTCACGGATGAGCGCGTGGAGCAAGTCAAGCAGTGGTTGTCGGGCAAGCCCGACGTCGCTGTTCTTATCGCCCCGAACTTCGCCATCGGCGCGGTGCTCTCAATGCACTTCGCCAAACAGGCTGCCCGCTTTTTCGAATCCGCCGAAGTCATCGAACTGCATCACCCGCAGAAGGCCGACGCACCGTCCGGCACCGCTGCCCGCACGGCTCGCCTCATCGCCGAGGCTCGAAAAGGCCTGCCGCCCAACCCCGATGCGACCAGCACCGGCCTCGAGGGTGCCCGAGGCGCAAACGTCGACGGCATTCCGGTCCACTCGGTGCGGCTCGCCGGGCTGGTCGCTCATCAGGAAGTGCTGTTCGGTACCCAGGGGGAGACCCTGACCATCCGGCACGACAGCCTTGACCGCACGTCTTTCGTGCCCGGTGTGCTGCTGGCGGTCCGCGCCGTCCGCGAACACCCCGGCCTCACAGTGGGTCTCGAGCCCTTCCTCGACTTGGCATGACCGACGGGGCGCGCGCCGTGCGCATCCAGCTGGTGATCGGCTTCATGTGCGTGGCGCTGGTCGTGTACTTCCTGATGCTGGGCCGCATCGCGATGGCGTTCATCACCTCCGGCCGGCCGGCGGCCATCGGCCTCGGCCTTGCCGTGATGATCCTGCCGCTGATCGGGCTTTGGGTCATGATCAGCACACTGAGAGCCGGCCTCGCCCATCAACGTCTCGCCCGCATCGCCAAAGAGGATGGCATGGAGCTCGACGTCAGCTCGCTGCCGCGGATGCCGTCCGGGCGGATTCAGCGCGACGCCGCCGACTCGCTGTTCGAGACCGTCCGCGGCGAACTCGAAAGCGACCCGGCCGACTGGCGGCGCTGGTACCGGCTGGCACGCGCCTATGACTACGCCGGCGACCGCAGTCGCGCCCGCGAGACCATGAGGAAGGCGGTCGACATGGAGGCGCGAAGGTGACCAAGACTCTGCTCGTCGTCCACCACACCCCGTCGCCGCACTGCCAGGAGCTGTTCGAGGCGGTCGTGGCCGGGGCGACCGACCCCGAGATCGAGGGCGTGGAGGTCGTGCGCCGACCGGCGCTGACCGTCTCGTCGGTCGAAATGCTTGAGGCCGACGGTTACCTATTGGGCACCCCGGCGAACCTCGGCTACCTCAGCGGTGCCCTCAAGCACGCCTTCGACCAGTCGTACTACCAGCTGCTCGACTCCACCCGGGGGCGACCGTTCGGCGTCTACATTCACGGCAACGAGGGCACCGAGGGAGCCGAACGCGCCATCGACGGCATCACCGCAGGGCTCGGCTGGGTGAAGGCGGCGGAGACCGTCGTTGTGATGGGCAGGCCGACCAAGGCCGACGTCGAGGCGTGCTGGAACCTCGGCGCTACGGTCGCCGCTCAGCTAATGGGCTAGTTGAACGTGGAGACTCGCTGGCTCGAAGCGGCGACCGTCAGCGATCGCACTCAACTTGTTTCACGGACCTTCTTCAGCGCGGCATAGAGCTCGCGGTACTGCGGACAGAGCGAGTCGTAGCGCTTGGCATTAGCCTCGTTCGGCTCGACCGTGTGTGCGATGTGCACCATGGACCTGGAGCCTTCTTCGATGCTGGCAACGCCGCCTGCGCCATACGCCGCCAGGATCGCGCAGCCGAGGGCAGGTGCATCCGGCACTGCCGTCAACTCCAGCGGCCTGCCGATTGTGTCGGCATGGATCTGCAGCCACAGCGGCGATTGGGTGATGCCGCCCGCGACTACGATCCGCTTGGGCGTGAATGTGGCGCCGAAAGTCTCCACGATGAGTTTTGTGCCGAGACAGATGCCCTCGATGATCGCGCGATAGACGTGCGCCGGCGTGTGCTTGAGCGTCAGGCCCGTGATGGCGCCGCGCGACAGGGCATCGGTATAAGGCGTGCGGTTTCCCTGAAAATGGTCCAGCACCAGCAGTCCTTCGCAACCCGGCTCGATCTTCGCGGCCTCCGCGTTCAGCGCGTCAAACGAAGTGTTGGCCGCGAAGTGCCGCTTGAACCAGGCGATGATCGAGCCGGTCGACGTCTGACCACCCTCGATCACCGGCTTGTCGGGATAGACCGCATCCATATAGGTGCCCCAGATGCCGGGCCCATGAACCGGGGTTGGCGCGATGCCAAGGTGAAGGTGCGAAGATCCGGTGATCAGCGCCATCTCGCCAGGCTCTGTCACCCCGAGACCGATCATGCCAATGAACGCGTCCGCGCCGCCTTGCACCACAGGAATGTCGGGCGCGAGGCCGAGATGGTCGGCAGCATCCTTGGTGAGTTGATCGATGACGTCGCCGGGGCGGACGATTGCCGTCGGCCACTTCTGTTCGAGGTCGGCGACGTCCAGCTTGTCGAGCAGCGACAGCGGCAGGCCGCCTTCGCGGCTCTGGTAGTGCCAGCGCACTGACATGTTGTTGAGCGACCCCACCCAACGCCCGGTGAGGCGCCAGTTGATGTAGTCCTGGTATTCGCAGATATGCGCCGCGCGCTTAAACAGTTCCGGCTGGTTGTGTTTCATCCACAGCGATTTCGGGATCATCCACTCTGCGGACACCGGGCCGCTTCCGTCGCTGTTGATGCGCAGGGCTGGATCGCCGCTGGCGGCGACATCGGCGGCTTCGGCCGCCGAGCGCACATCCATCCAGATCATCGCGGAGCGCAGCGGCTTTCCATCCGGGTCCACCGCCACCACCGAACAGCAGGTGGTATCAACGCAGAGGGCCAGCACGTCCTTGACGCGGATGCCGGCCGCCTTTACCGCGCCACGCACCGCCTCGCCCATGCACCGCCACCAATCCTCGGGGTTCTGTTCGGCCCAGCTCGGTTTTGGGAATTGCGTCTGGTAGGCGCTGGCGTGCGAGCCCTTCGGCCATCCCTCCAGATCGAAGACGAACGCCCGGATGCTCTCCGTTCCGCCATCCACACCGATCAGATAGGACATATCTCCCCTTTCTGCTTAGGCGTGACTGTGGCGGGTTTCATCCCGTCATGGCAAGACGGCTCGCAGAGGATGCATAAGCGCATTTAGGTGCGAACTTCCGCCGGGATCTGATGGGCGCCGTTCGAGCGGGACCTCCTCCGCACCTTCCCGCGATCTGTGACGCCGGCAGCTTCACCGCGTTTCGCCCAATGATGTTTGCCGACTGCTCCAAATGCGTCTGGATAGTCAAAACATATTGGCCGCTGGCACATGATCATTTCTTCGACACCGTCTACTACCCGAGCCTCGACCACGTGGCCGGCCGGCCATATGGCTTGTGGGTGCATGGCAATAACGACACCGTGGGCGCAGCCAATGCGGTAGACAAGGTGGCCACCGGGCTCGCCCTGGACAAGGCCGCCGACGTGCTCGAAGTCATCGGCACGATCGACGCCGGCGTCCGTGAACGGGCATATGAGCTCGGTGGCACGCTGGCCGCGACGCTGATGGAGTGACGGAGGAGACGCAATGCCCGGTATCGCCGAACTCGCTTTGGGCGCAGCACCAATCGCCGGTGGAGCATTGCTCGGCGTCGCCGCGGGCAACCTGAAGCCACCCGACATCCGCGGCTTGATCACCAAGGACATGGACCTGCTGGAGCGGATCCCCGACGACCAACCGGAACTGAAGGCCAGGCTCAAGGCCAGCATCGACCAGCGCATCGACGACCTGATCAGCACCACCGAACGCAGCCGTGAGCTACGACTGGCCGCCGTGTCCTACACCGGAAACTGGCGTGACATCGTTGTTTTCATCGCCGCGATCCTCTTCACGATCGTCTGGTGGAACGTCAGCCACAGCCGGGCCAACTGGCTGGTGATGTTCATTGTGATGATCATCGTGTCGGTCGCGGCGGGTATCTATGCCGGGCGGGGACTGCTTCGTGCAATAGCGCATTTCACCCACCGCAAGCGCGACGAACCTAAGCCGTAATCGCCACTTCAGGGTCGGTCACCTCAAAGGCGCACTCCAGCAGGCGATTTCCCTCCGATACAACCGTGTCGAGCACGCCCCGCTTCAAGTGGATGTACGGCTGCACCTGCATCCTGGTCGATTCACCCTTGCCGACCAGCTCCCACGTTCCCGCGACGAACCCGTCGACCAGCACCGTGCCGGGAAACACGCCGTTCTTGCCCGAAAACAACCTCTTGCGGTGCTCGTCGGAGATCACGCGGGTGCGGTTGGCATGCGAGAGCAGAATGTTGTCGAACGGCGCGACAAGCCGCACCGGCGCCGGTGTAGCCGGATCGGGCAGCGGCGCGTCCGGAATATCGTAAAGCGTTTGTCCGCCTTCGCTTTTGAACTGTGTGACGTCCAGCCGCTCGACCACTTCGCCCAGCCTGCTGAGCCCGCTCCAGGTCTGGACATCGGCCACCGCGGCGGGGCCGAAGGCCGCGAGATAGCGCACCACCAGCTCGTCGATCGTCAGCGGTTTTCCGCGCGGCTTGCCCAGCCAGGCCGTCGCGGTGGTCAGCCGGACCTGTCCGCTGCGCTGCCACAGTGCTCGCGGCGGGACCTGTACCAACGGCAGCAGACTGCGCGCGGCCTCGGCAAGCGAGCCCGGCGGCGTGTCCGGCCATTGCTCGGCCAGCCGCCTGCCGACCTCGCCAGGGGTAAGCGCCTCGGCATCCAGAATGCGCTTCGCCGCGTGGACGACATCGGTCACATCGACGGCGGCGAGCGGCGTGCCGTGCGTGGCGTTGGCCTTGAGCATGCGATCCAGCGCCGGCTGGACCAGAGGGCGCAGCCGATGACAATCCCTGGCAGTGACGAGATGGATGGTGCCGCGCATCAGCACGATCCGAGCGGCCTTGCGAGAGGTGAGAAGGCCGGACAGCTCCTCACCAGTGAAGCCGTCGAGCCGGCTCCACAGCCCGTAGTACGGCGCGAACGGCGCCTGCGCCTGCATGCCGACGAGGTGCTCGATCGCGTCGAGCGCGCTCATCGGTGAGCGTGACAACAGCAGCTGACGCGCGAGCGTCGCCCGGTTGAGCGCCCGCAGAGACAGCGTCAATGGGTCAGTGCGGAACCGAACAGCTGTTGCAGCGCGATCCAGTGCCGTTCGGAGGCGTCCTTGTCGTACGGCGGATTGTCGGGGACCGCGAAGCCGTGCGCCGCGGGATAGAACTCGACGGTGTGCGTGACGCCGGCCGCGGTCAGCGCCTTGTCCAGCGTCTCGGCCTGCTCGGGGGTGAACGATCCGTCGTTCTCCGCGCCTGCGACATAGACCGTCGCCTTCATCCGGTCGGCGAGCAGATGCGGGCTGCTGGCGTCGTCGGTGACCAGGCCGCCGCCGTGGAACGATCCCGCGGCCGCCACCCGGTCGGGCACGCGGCCTGCGACGATCACCGACGTCCGGCCACCCATGCAGTACCCGCAGACGCCGAACGCGTCACCCTTGACCTCCGGCCGCGATGCCAGAAAGTCGAAGAATGCGGCCGCGTCGGAAGCGATCATCTCGGGTGTGACGCTGCCGACCATCGTCATCAAGCGCTTGCGCTGCTCAGGATCACCGAACACGGTTTCCATCTGGAACGGTTCCCAGTCGCCATGCCGGTAGTAGACGTCGGGCAGCAGAACGGCGTGGCCGAAGCCGGCAAGCCTGGCCGCCATGTCCTGGAAGGTCGGTCGGACGCCGCCGGCGTCGGGATACATCACGACCGCCGACCATGGGCCGGTGCCGTTGGGGGTGTGCAGGGTCACGGGGCAGGCGCCGTCGGGAGTGGTGACGGTCGCGGAAATACTCGGCATGGCATCCGTTCTACCGTTACTAGTCAAGTTGGCCGATGTTGGCCGGTGCCGGGGTAACGGTTGCTCGGCCCAGTTGCCGCGTTCTTGCCCGGCTGGGTTGTTGGGATTCGGTTCCCCGTGTCCCCGGCCGGTGGCGGTACCTGGTACTCACCTGTTGGTCGTCGGGCGTGGTCTGGTTGGTAGCTCTCACGACGCGATCCTCTGGTCGCGTGCGTGTCACACCTTTCCGTCGCCGCGCCTTGAAACCTTGGGCGCGTCTGCCGATCACGGTGGCTGCTGCCTGGTGTCGGGTGACGTTCTCATAGGGCGTGCGCCAGTGCAGGTCGCCCCACGCGCTGGTGTAGGCCGGGTTGACCGCGTAAAGGCCGATGCCATGGCGGTGGGCCTGCGCAGTGAGCCGGTTGCGGAACACCGCGGTCGGGATACCGGCCACCGTCTTGCGGAAGCGTTTACCGCGCGATCCCCGGCCCATGGTTTCCCGCCCGATGGTGCGGGCGTCGGCGAAGTCGAGATTTTCAACGGCGATAGTTCCGATACTGTGCCGCCGGGTGTAGTGGATGAGCGTGGTGATCGCGTGCCGGACCTGGGCATCCCGACTGGCCGATGACCCGGTGAGGTCGAGGTCGATGCGCTCGGGTCGGCCGACCGGATTGCCATGCTCGTCGAGACGGCTTATCGCAAGGTGTCCGTCGTTGAGGTCCATACCCACCACCGGGCCGTGCGCCCAGACCTCAGGTGTCTGCGGGTAGATGGGTTCCGGTGTGAGGGCCCAGGCGGCGGTGAGGTAGCGGCCGGCCCGGCCTGGCCTGCGAGTGATCGCATACGACATGGACTTGCCGCTGGTGATTCGGGCCTTCCACTCATCAGCGCGATAGGCGAACACCGCCCTCGCGCCGAGCACGTAACGGCCGTGCGCAGCGTTGGCGAGGTGCTCCAACGGTTTCGGCAGTCGCAGGCTGATCTCGCCGTCCGGCGTGACAGTGATGGTCAGGTTGCCGAACGGTTCAACACCCGCACCTTTGGCCGCGATGCGATCCCGCGCACACTCCCATTCCTCGCGCCATCCGGACGGGGCCAGGTTCGCCGTGTCGAGGTTGTGGCGGGTCTTGGCCAACCGCTTGCCACCCTCCACCACTCGCACACGATGGGCGTCGCGGTCGGCACACACACGGCCTAGTTCGGCCCGCAGCACCTGCAGGCGGCGCTGCTTCTGAAACCTCTCCGCCTGTGTTGCGTAGCCCGTCGGCTGCTTGGTCTTCCTGCGTGCTGTGCGTTGCTCGGGGGTCAGGGTGTCGGCCGTGGGCTGCGCCAGCCGGTTTTCGATGGTGCGAATCGCCGCTCGCAACCCGAAGATGTGGCGGCACTGGGCGTCGCGGGCCAGCCGGTACTGGTCATCGTTGGCAGCGATGATCGCACTAGCCCACCGCGCACTCGACTCCGCGGTCAACGCCTTCTTGCGGGTGTTGAGTCGATTTTGGCGCGCTCGCTGCTTTGCCGCGCCGTCGGTCTCCGGATCCAGCGACTCGGGCCGGGTGACGGCGGCCAGATCCGCGCGTCGCAGCCTGCCCAGATGCTCGGCAACCAGGTCGAGCACGCGCTCGTCGTTGGACGCAATCCGCAACCGAGTAGTGATTGCCACCCCAGCCGGGCCAGCCACCGGCTTCACCCCACGCCACTCCCGCAACTGCACCGCCGTCACGCAACCGATAATTCCGCACACCTACGACAAGTTCGGCTTGTCCACTACCAGCCGACACAACTCCTAGCTGCTCACTACTCGTCGGCACTGGACGTAAGCTGACCGACGTGCCAATCGCCACGCCGTACGAGGATCTGCTCCGGCTGGTGCTCGAGCGTGGCACGCCCAAATCGGACCGTACCGGCACCGGCACGCACAGCCTGTTCGGCCACCAGATGCGCTACGACCTCAGCGCCGGTTTCCCGCTGATCACCACCAAGAAGGTGCACACCAAGTCGGTGATCTACGAGCTGCTCTGGTTCCTGCGCGGTGACTCGAACGTGCGATGGCTTCAGGAACGTGGTGTCAGCATTTGGGACGAATGGGCTTCGGAGACAGGCGATCTGGGTCCGGTCTACGGCGTGCAATGGCGGTCTTGGCCGACGCCGTCGGGTGAGCACATCGACCAAATCAGCGCCGCGCTCGAGCTGCTGAAGACCGATCCGGACTCGCGACGCAACATCGTCTCGGCGTGGAACGTCGGCGAGATCCCGCAAATGGCGTTGCCGCCCTGCCACGCGTTCTTCCAGTTCTACGTTGCCGACGGGCGGCTGTCCTGCCAGCTCTACCAGCGCAGCGCCGACCTGTTTCTCGGTATGCCGTTCAACATCGCTAGCTACGCGTTGCTCACGCACATGATGGCAGCGCAGGCCGGGCTGGGCGCGGGGGAGTT
>JAVRPX010000123.1:0-2611 GCA_032161985.1 Mycobacterium sp. | reverse complement strand
CCGAGCAGCGGGGCTATACCGGTCACGGCTCGTCGAAGAATCGGGATTTGTCCAGCAGCCGCCGGTCCTTCTCGGACTGGCGGTCCTGGTGATAGGCCTCGACCTGGTCGGCGACCCACTCCTCGAGCAGTTGGCGCTGCAGCGCGAACATCTCTTTTTCCTCGTCCGGCTCGCCGTGGTCATAGCCCAGCAGATGCAGCACGCCGTGCACGGTCAGCAGCGCGAGCTCCTGGCCAAGGGTGTGGCCCGCCGCGGCGGCCTGTTTGGCCGCGAATTCCGGGCACAACACGATGTCGCCAAGCATCGACGGCCCCGGCTCGGGCGCGTCAGGACGGCCGCCGGGTTCGAGCTCATCCATCGGGAAGCTCATCACATCGGTCGGGCCGGGCAGGTCCATCCATCGCATGTGCAGATCGGCCATCGCCGCGGTGTCGAGCAGCACCATCGAAAGCTCCGCCGCGGGATTCACCTTCATCTTGCCGATGACGAACCGTGCGACGCTGACCAGTTCCTCTTCGGAGACGTCGATGCCCGACTCGTTGGACACCTCAATGCTCACGCGCTCACCTTCGCAGCCGAGTCCCCGACGCGCGCCGCTGCGCCCGGTTCATCAGCGAGGGCTCCTCGGATTTGGCGTAGGCGTCGACGATCTCGGCGACCAGGCGGTGGCGCACGACGTCGGCGCTAGTGAGTTCGGCGAAGTGAATGTCGTCGATGCCGTCGAGGATTCGCATGGCCGCGCGCAGGCCGGAGCTGTTACTGCCGGGCAAGTCGACCTGCGTGATATCGCCCGTCACAACTACTTTCGAGTTGAATCCCAGCCGGGTAAGAAACATCTTCATCTGCTCGCCGGTGGTGTTCTGCGCCTCGTCCAGGATGATGAATGCATCGTTAAGGGTGTTGTGTGTGAGGAGGAAATCCTCGGTGACATAGAGCGAGTCCGCCGCAGCGACCTGGATGCACACGGCTTCCTCGGTGCCCGCTGGCTCGATGCGGTGAACGAAACGCACTGGACGCCCACCGCCCGTGGCATCGTATTTCGCGGCCTTGCGAGCCAACCGGAATGGAGCAAGGCCCTCAGGCAGTCGGATGTCGAGGGTGTGTGCGTCGAATCGGTGATGTACCTCTCGACCACGCGCGCGGCCGGGCTTGCGCCCTTCCGCTTTCCTGGTGCGCTGGTAGACGACGCCACCGAGAGACTGCACCAGGAACACGACGTCGTCCCGCAGTCGATCTGAAACGGTCGCGAACTGAACACGGCAGGTCCGCCCTTGCTGTGTGACGGGTCCACCGTCGGAATCGAACAGCCCCTGAAGAACTGCGAGTCGCACATCGGGCGAATTGAATAAGTAATCGTCGGGAACGAACTTGGTGTCCGACTTAGCCCCTACAAGATCCAGTTGGCGCATGGCGCCCGTAACCGGGTTCTCGATGGTGATGACCTCGCCGGGCGTCGTAATCCGGTTCAGCACGTAATCGATGTCTGTTCTTCGTCGGAGTTTGATGCCAGGAATGAGGCGCCCCAGAGCTTCAGCGAGCTCAGGATCGGCCGAGGTGAATCCTGGTGTCGCCCTGCATGAGAAGCATCCATCGCCAAGTAGGAGGCCAAGGGCGTAGGGATCGAAAGGCACCGGCCGAGACCCGAAGCTCACTGGCTCACTGAGCAGCGGCAATTCGTAGCGGTGGTAGTGCGCCGCGCGCAAATTGCCGATCATCTCTTTTGTCTGGAGCACACGCGGCGGCTTCCCAGAGCTTCGATCCTTGCGTGTGTACACCGCCCAGAGGTGGTCACCCGACGCGAGAGTCGACGATCCGTCCTGTGTGTGGACTCGGTAGATCTCCTTGAAGCCCTGCGGATAGACACCCAGGACTTCAGTCGGCCGTCCATCCGAGCCGATCACCAGATCGCCGACCCGAAGTTCACCGATCGGCCGGAAACCCGTGGGTGTCAACACCTTCGTAAACACCGGTTGCGCGCGACCCCGCATGTATCCAAGCGGTGCGACCTCAATAACCCCTGCGCTCATCAACTTTGGGATCAGCTCCGGATCCATCATGTCATGCAGCGCGTCATACAGTGGCCGCAGATACGGATCGATCTTCTCGCTGAGTGTGCCGGGCAAGAAGCCAAGGCGCTCGCCGGCTTCCACCGCAGGACGGGTCAGGATGATCCTGTTGACCTGCTTCCTCTGTAATGCGTTGACCGCCTTGGCCATTGCCAGGTACGTCTTGCCGGTACCGGCGGGTCCGATGCCGAACACAATGGTGTGGGCGTCGATCGCGTCGACATACCGCTTCTGGTTCAGCGTCTTTGGCCGAATCGTCTTGCCGCGCCGGGACAGGATGTCAAGCGTCAGCACCTCGGCAGGCGACTCGTTGCCGGTGCCGGTGAGCATCGCGATGCTGTGCTGCACGGCCTGGGGTGTCAGCGGTTGACCGCTTGCGACGATCGCGATCAGTTCGGAAACGACGCGCTCGGCCAGAGCGACGTCGGCAGGCTCGCCGGACATGGTGAGCGCGTTGCCGCGCACGTGAATATCGGCTGCCAGAATGCGCTCGAGTGCGCGCAAATTTTCGTCGGCGGAACCCAGCAGGCCCACGACAAGGTCGG